>JBDRTQ010000350.1:0-6630 GCA_043823885.1 Candidatus Eiseniibacteriota bacterium
GAAACCAGGATGAGATTCTGCTCTTCGATGTCGTTGGGCAGACGCTCACGGTCCTCGAGTACGACCAGGAGCACTACGCCGCGGTGGACGTCTACCCCGACCCGGCCGACTCCGGCATATACGTCATCAAGAACGGCATCCCCGGCGACGGCGACCCGCGCTGCGACAGCTACCTTGGCGTTCTGCCGGGCGGAATGGGACCGGCCGGGACCATCTACTCGTTCGGCAGCGATGACACGCTCGTGGACCTTCAGGTCTGGCCGATGGGAGCGCGCGTGGGAAACATCCTGGTCCTGGTCGACAGCGGATGCTCCGGTGCCGGGTTCCTCGCGGAGTTCGAGAAGACGGGACCGGGCGCATTCGTTCGCCTCCCCGACATCGTCGGCCCGGGGGCGATGATTGATGAGCCCGGTGGATTCGCGATAACACCTGAGGGCGACATCGTGATCGTCGGCCGCGAGTCCGGCCTCTACTACGTGGCCGGAGGCACGGTCGTCCCGTTCGGCGAGGCGCAGGGACCCCGTCACACCGACATCGAGATCGGTTCGGACGGCACCATCTACCTCGTGAACTCGCACGACGACTTGATCGAGCGATACGACGAGTTCGGAACGCGGATTCTCCCGGACCTTGCTGACGGCATCACGAGCCCTACCGCCGTGACCGCCGCGTCGTTCGCACCGACTCCGGAGGGAGAGAATTCGTTCGTCGAACCCATCTCGGGCGTCGAGATCACGTTCGAGGAAGTGACGAACGCCGGCTTCACGTCCGCGGTCGCCGAGCCGTCACAGAGTCGCGTAAGTCCCGAGGGCAACTTCCTACCGGACTGCGCCGTTCTGCCCGGGTCACGGGCGGACGACTTTCTGTACATTTCGCTCTCCACCGACGCGGTCTATCGCAGTCTGATACAGGTGGACGTTCTCATGGAGGGATCGCGCCTGTTCTACGCGAGCGGCGTCGGTGACACGTTCCGCGACTTCACGGTCGTCGGGAGTATCGAGGACGCACGTGGGACGATGCCGCGGTTCAACGAGCTCTCCGGGCCGGTCGGAAGCAGACTGGAAACGGGGCCCACCGAGGTGGTCCTTGTCGACGACGCGCGCGAGCTTCCGCAGGTGACTCTGTACAAGTTCTGGCGCCTCGAGCTCGCGATGACGATGCCCGACGCGGTGCCGTCCCAGAATGCCTGCCCGTGGGAGGTGCTGGAGTTCCTCCAGGCGTTCAGAGAGAGGGCGCGCTATCACTACGACACCGGAACCCCATGGAACGCCCTGAGCGAGCTCGCAGTCATGAACTCGATCCTGCGAGACCACGCCGGATGGTGCGTGCCGGAATCCTCCGACGATGAGGAGATGGGTAACCTCGTCGGGAAGATACTGGCACATTCGAAGACGCTGATGCACAGCATCGAACTCGAAAACGGTGCGACCTTCACGGACATCGACGATGCCTCGTCGGACGTGTCCCTTGTCGTGACGAATCCCGCGAGGGGAGAGTGTTCGCTCGCTCTGTCGGGTCCGTCCGGAGCCGAGGTGTCCGCGCGCATCTACGACGTGTCCGGCAGGCTGGTGGCGACGGTGTTCGACGGGCGCCTGCCGGAGGGAGGCAGGACCGTCGTCTGGGACGGTCTCGACGGATCGGGCCGGCAGACCGCGTCCGGCGCGTACTTCGCACTGGTCGAGTCGGGTGGCGTGACGCGGACGGCGAAGCTGGTCTACATGAGGTAATCGAGCGCAGCGCGGTCGGACGAACGGGCGCCGGCAGGGCAGGACCGTCCCACTGGGAGGTCGGCCCCGCCGGCGTCGTTCTGTACCGGGAGGAACCGGCTGGTCAGGACGCCGCGCATCTGGTAGCCTGAACCCCGGAGCCGGTGACCACTGTTCACCGCCCTCCGCCCGGCGGACCCGAATCCACAGGTGATACGGAGCAGCATGGTCCACAAGACGATCTCTCATTACAGGATCATAGAGGAGCTCGGCCGGGGCGGCATGGGCATCGTCTACGCCGCCGAGGACACCAAGCTGGGCCGCAGGGTAGCGCTCAAGGTTCTGGCGCGGGACGTAGCCGCAGACCACGAGCGCGTCCAGCGGTTCATCCGCGAGGCCCAGGCCGCATCCGCCATCAACCATCCCAACATCGCTACCATCTACGAGATCGACGAAGTCGACGGCATGACGTTCATCGCCATGGAACTCGTCGAGGGCGAGACGCTGCGCGTCAGAATGTCCGCCGGCATCCCGTCGTTCGACGAGGTGCTGGACCTCTCCAGACAGATAGCCCGCGCCCTCGGTAAGGCCCACGAACTGGGCATCGTGCACCGCGACATCAAGCCAGAGAACATCGTCGTCAGGCCGGACGGCCTGGTCAAGATACTCGACTTCGGGCTCGCCAAGCTGCTTCAGCAGTCTGAAAGCAGCGACGCGACGCAGGCCATGTCGCTCACGCGTGAGGGCGCCGTGATGGGGACGGCGCGCTACATGTCTCCCGAGCAGGCGCGAGGCACGCCCGTTGATGCGAGGGCGGACGTCTTCGCCACAGGTGCGGTGTTCTACGAGATGGCATCCGGGAAGCCGGCCTTCCCCGGGGAGACCCACGTGGAGGTCCTCTACGCGGTCGTCAATACTCCGCCTGCTCCGATCCCGGCCGACGCCGGGATCCCGAGGGAGTACCAGGAGATAGTCGCGCGGGCACTGGCGAAGACGGCGAGCGACCGGTTCGCCGACTGCGGCAAGGTCGCCGCGGAGCTGGAGAAGTTCGGAGCGCCGGCCTCCTCGGTGCTCGGCACCCAGCTAGGCTCGCTGGACCGGACCACGTGGCAGACCGCCACCGGCGTTGTCGGCAAGCCGCTCCAGGAGACCAGCTGGATAGACCCCCAGCACTCCATCGTCGTTCTTCCCTTCAGGAACATGAGCGGCAACCCCGACGCGAACTGGATGCAGTCGGGCCTTCAGGTGATGCTGGGAAGCGACCTCTCGCAGATACCGACGCTTCGAGTCGTGCCCGCCGACCGTCTGGCCACGTTGATGGCGGACCTCAAGCTGCGTCCCGACTCCGCGCTCGACGAGATGGCCCTGAGATCGATAGGCGAGTTTCTCAACGTCGACACGATCGTCAGCGGCAGTTTCGTCAAGCTCGGCCCCGCGGCGCGGGTCGACGTGTCGATACGGCGGCCCTCCACTGGCGAAGACGTGCACGAGAAGGCCGAAGCCTCGACGGAGGCCGAACTGCTGCAGGTCGTCGCGCACCTCGCGGCGCAGGTTCGGCGCACGATCCACAGTGAGGGCGCGCGAGACCTGGTCGTCACGATGGTCGGAGAGAAGGGCTCCGAGAAGCCAGAGGCCATCAGGGCGTACGTCGACGGCCTGGCGAAACTCTACGAGGGGAACAACCTCGAGGCCATCACTCTTCTCTCCGAGGCCGTCGGGCGTGACCCGGACTTCGCGCTCGCCTACACCTACCTGGGCGAAGCCCTGTCGAACTCGGGAAGGGTGGAGGAGGCGCGCGACGCCCTCGGCAATGCCGCGCAGCGAGGGGAGGGCCTCACCCGCGCGGACTCGCTTTTCATCACCGCCAGGCAAGCGATGGTGGCCGGAGAGATCGACCGCGCGATCGAGGCGTTCGAACTCCTGGTACAGCTCCTGCCCAACAACCTCAGCGCCGTGTACGAGCTGGCACAGGCCTATGAGATGAAGGGCGACTGGGACGGCGCCATCAGGAACCTGGAGCGGATCATCGAACTGGATCCCAAGTTCGTTACGGCGCTGTTCGCCATGGGGCGCGTCAACATCAAGAAGGGCAGCGGCCAGGAGGCTCTCGAGTTCCTCTACCGGTCCCTCTCGCTCAACACTCTCCTCGGCAACGATGAGGGGCGCGCGACGGTCCTGAACGCGATCGGTCTGGCCGACTACTATCTCGACAGGTACGACGAGGCGCTCAAGCACTACCTCGAGTCGCTCGAGATCAAGCGTCAGATAGGAGACCGCCGCGGCGAGAGTGCGACTCTCTCGAACATGGCCGTCGTCTATCAGGTCAGGGGCGACTACGAGAAGTGCATCGAGACCTACGAGGCGGCACTCGACATCAGCAGGGAGCTGGGCGACGTCCGCGGGACGGCGGAGAATCTTATCAACATGGGGACCGCCTACGAGGAGCGCGGTTCGCTCGACGAGGCGCTCGAGAGCTACAAGAAGGCGCTGAAGGTCGAGTCGGACCTGGGCGACCGCATGGCAGAGATACTCTGCCTGAACGACATCGGCAACGTGTACCTGATCCAGGGCAAGGTCGACGACGCGGAGGTCTACTTCCAGCGCGCGCTTGAGGCACGCAGGCAGCTGGGGGAGAAGAAGGGCATCGCGATATCGCTTAACTACCTCGGGAACATCGAACGCCTGCGGGGCCGCCACGACAAGGCCGTGGCGAGGTATCTCGAGGCCCTCAGGATTACCAAAGAGATCGGATGGCGCAGCGGCGAGGCCGAGACGCGCGGCTACATGGCAACAGTGATGGCGCTGCAGGGGAGATACCGGGCCGCCCTCGAATCCCAGGAAGAAGCCTTCGGCATCTTCGAGAAGCTCGGCGACAAGAACGGCGTCGCCTGGTCGCTTGTCGCGCGCTCCAAGCTGGAGTGCGCGCTGGGCAACTGCGTCACCGCGGCCGACACGGTGGCGCGCGCCCTCGAGATGGCCGACGAGATCGGCAACGAAGAGCTGATAGCGGACGCGCTTCTGGCCCGGGGAACGATGGGGAACCTGGCGGGTTCGGATTCCGTTGTGGCCGACCTCGAGAAGGCGCGGACTCACGCGGAGTCGAGCGGCGGCCGCATCACGCTCCTGCAGGTCGCGTCGGAACTGGGAAGGGCACTACGCCGCGAGGGCAAGCTGGATGAATCGACCGCCGTGCTCGACGGTGTGGTCAAGGAGGCGCGCTCTCTGGGCCTGGAGTCCGTTCTGGGCGGGGCCGAGTTCTACCGGGCACAGACGTTGCTTGAGAGCGGCGACCGCGCGGGAGCGAAGGAGGCGGCCGTGACCGCCTGTGACATGGCCGCGTCCATGGGTGAGCGGGAGCTTCTTCTCAGGTGTCGCAGCCTCCTGGCGCGCATGACGCGCGGAGAAGACGACTCGGTGGAGAACGCCGCCCGCTGCCTCGACGAGGCGGTGGGAATGGTCCGCGAGCTCGGCGACGCTGGAACCTCGTTCCTCTCGCGTCCGGACATCGCGAGCGACATCCGGACCTCGGCCGAGATCCTCGGCGAGTCGGGGCGTTCGGGGGACCTGTCACGTTTCGCGGCGCTGGGGTTGGGAGAGGCCGGCGGCGTGTCCGGTGACGGGGATACCTAGGAACCGCCCTGCAGCGACAGAACGATCACGCCTGCAGTCATCAACAGCGCACCTGTGAGCCTGGCTCGCAGGTGTTTCTCTTTGAAGAAGAAGTGCCCGAACACGACCGCCAGCACCATGCCCGCGCGCTTGATGGCGATGACGTAGCTGGCGACCGTCATCTCGAGGGCCGTGAACTGGCTCAGTATCATGATCGCAGTGAAGAGTCCAAGCAGCAGGAGCCGCGGCCAGGTCGTCAGGCCGGGGGAGCTCTTCCTCATCCCGAGAACGAAGAATGGCGCGTATGCGAGCGCGAACGCGAGCGAGAAGAACGTGGTATAGAATGCCGGCGAGCTCGCGACGGTCGCGACCTTGTCGAAGACGGCCGAGATGCTCCAGATGGCGGCCACGACGAGCATCAGGAGACTTCCCTTCTCGGATGCTATCGCCTTGAGCGGTGCAAGGAAGCCGCCGCGGATCTTGTCGAGATGCATGGCGTACCCGCCGGTGACTATCAGCACGATGCCCGCGAGTCCGGCGGCGCTGGGTCTCTCCCCGAGGACGACCCAGCTCGGGACGAGCATGAAGAGCGGCGTGAACGCGAGGAACGGCATCGTCAGCGACAGCGGCGAGAGGGAAAGCGCCTTCACGTGAAGCGTCGTGCCCACCATGTTGACGGCGACGCTGATGAGCGCGGCGCGAAGGAACTCGTCGCCGAGCGGGGGCATGCCCTGCCGCATCAGGACCAGGGCGGTCCATGGCGCGGACAGCGCGATGAAGGCCCACGTGACCACGTAGACGTGCGTCCTGTTCGACAGAGCCTTCGCGTAGCTGCCGGCCGAGGCGAATCCAAGTGCAGTCACCAACGCTATCGGAACCCAGGTCACAACGCCGCCTTCCCGCTGGGGTCACTCTCTATTCCGGAGCCTGTCGCCGGACAACTCCGGCGATGCTAGCCCCGCTGTTCGCCGAAGTCAAAGAGCGGTTCCCAGCAGAAGCGGTTCCCAGCAGAAGGCCGCCGGTGTTGCTGACGGCGGTGAGGCGTGCTACCCTGACCGTGCTCTGTGGACAGGAACCGGGAAGCGATGGGAGCGAGCCAGTGACGAGCAAGCCCAAGGAACATCAACGCCTCACGGTCCTCGCCGTCTATGGATGGCGCGAGTTCTGGTCGATGGGAGAGGGCCGGGGCGCGCCGTCGTTCTTTCTTTCAGTCACGAGCTTCCCGAAGCACGGCCACGACATGCATGTGCTGATGCCGGGGCGCCCTGGCAGCGCCTCCGAAGAGAACTACCACGGCGTCACGCTCCATCGTTTC
>JBDRTQ010000351.1:0-2194 GCA_043823885.1 Candidatus Eiseniibacteriota bacterium
GGCGATGCACCTGGAGCTGGGAGCGGCGGCGGCCGACTCCGGGGACTGGGGCGCCGCGGTAGACGAGTTCGGCGCGGCAGCCGGTCTCGAGCCCGAGAACGCGTCCTACGTTCACGCCTACGCCGGAGCGCTCGTCCGGCACGGACGTCTGAAGGACGGACTTGCAGCCATTGACAGGGCAATAGAGCTCGACCCCGCCAACATCGACATGCGATTCGAGGCCGCCGGACTGCATCTGCGTTCCGGAGACCCGGCCGCCGCCCTCAGGCACCTCGACGCCTACGTCGCCGGGGCGCCCTACGACGCGGCCGGGCGCGTCGCACGAGCGCGTGCTCTGGTGGAACTGGGGAGGATAGACGAGGCCGAGCGTGGCATCGAGCAGGTTCGACAGTCACTTTCGAGCGAGCAGGCGGGTGGCGACCTCGACGAGGCGATGCTGTTGGTGACCGGCCGCATCCACGAGCTGAGAGGGGACACGGCCGCCGCCATCCGGGCCTACGAGGCCGCGCTCGCCGCGAATCCCGTGTCGGACGAGGCACGCAGGCGGATCCGTGTGCTCAACCTCCCGGAGGTCGAGTGACCGCATCCCGGAGATGGAACGATCGCTGAAAGCGCGCCCCGGCGTCCGTCAGGTTGAACGGGCGGGGACGCGCGTGCTAGCATATGCGCCGGAGAGCACGGGTCCCGCGTGGCGTGTGCGGCGACGCGTGTGACACATCAGCCCCACGAGGGCGGGAGCGACCATGAGAAAGCACTTCTTCAGCGGGATACAACCGAGCGGCAGGCTCCACATCGGCAACTACTTCGGAGCCATCCGGCAGTGGATCTCGCTGCAGGACTCCTACGAGCCGGTCTTCGGGATCGTCGACTTCCACGGGATGACCGTCAGGTACGACCCCGCGGACATGCCGGTGCGCGTCCTCGACGCGGCAGCGAGCTACCTGGCAGCCGGGCTTGATCCTGCGAAGTCGATCATCATGCTGCAATCGCTCGTTCTCGAACACGTCGAGCTCGCGTGGATCCTGAACTGCATCACGCCCATGGGGCGGCTCTCCCGGATCCCGACGTTCAAGGAGAAGGTCCGACAGAATCCGGACAACGTCAACATGGGGCTGTTCGGCTACCCGGTTCTCATGGCCGCGGACATACTGTTGTACAAGTCCGAGATAGTGCCCGTCGGCGAGGACCAGGTCCCGCACCTCGAGTTCACTCGCGAGATGGCGAGGCGCTTCAATTCGATCTTCGGCGAGACGTTCAGGGAGCCCGCCGAGGTCCTGTCGAAGGGCGCCAAGATCGTGGGCACCGACGGCGTCAACAAGATGAGCAAGAGCCTCGACAACTGCGTCTACCTCGACGACACGGACGAGGAGATATCGAAGAAACTGGCCACCGCCATGACCGATCCGGCGAGGAAGCGCAGAAGTGACCCCGGTGATCCCGACGTCTGCAACATCTACAACTACCACAAGGTGTTCTCGACGCCGGAGGAAATGGCTCACTGCGCCGAGGGCTGTCGCACCGCCGGCATCGGCTGCGTCGACTGCAAGAGCATCGTCGCTGCCCACATCCAGGAGACGGTCGCTCCCATCCGCGAGCGGCGGCACGAGCTTCTGGCTACTCCCGCTGCCGTGCGCGACATACTGAGGGCCGGAGCCGACCGGGCCAGGCCGATCGCGCAGGAGACCATGCGAGAGGTCAGAGACAAGATCGGGACCACGCTGGACTGAGGAGCGGGATTTGAATCACGAACGAGACGAACGCTGGGCTTACGTGGTGCTGGCCGTCCTGGCGGTCGCCTACGTCGCGTACAGGTTCATGGGCTCCTTCGACCTCACGAACATGTCGGTCCGGCTGCCGGACCTGAGCCTAGGCAAGCTCGGCAAGAATCTGCCCTATCTCTTCGCGCCGCTGTTCGCGGTGTTGTCGGAGGTGATACGGAGAAGGAAGGCCAAGGTCGTCCGCGAGGACTGGGAGCGCCGCGTACGGACCGAGGGGTTCCTCCGAGGCGAGGAGAACCTCAAGGTCAAGTTCGTCGAGGGCGGGCGAGGCTCGGTCCAGGGCGACGTTCAGCTGACGCATGCCGCTCTCTACCTGCTCGACAAGAACGGTCGCCGCGAACCAATGAGAGTCTCTCTCTCTCTCTCGGCCGGAGCGGACGTCGCCGTTCTCGACGTGTCTCTTCACGAGGGGAGTT
>JBDRTQ010000352.1:0-4315 GCA_043823885.1 Candidatus Eiseniibacteriota bacterium
ACTCCCCCGGCCTCCTTCGTTGGGAGCCGAACTCGCGCGAGCGCGGTCCCCCCTCACAGCTCAGATCCTGTCAGGCGATCTTCTCCATCATCTTCGTGCGCGCCGCGATCAGGTAGAGAACGAGGATCGCGTCGACGACCATGTGGACCCACCAGAAGACGTGCAGCTCGCCCATCTGGATGAAGGTGCACAGCTGGGCCAGTATGCCCAGGAAGAAACGCAGGATCGCCATGTTGATGTTCAGCAGGTTTCTCTCGGGGACCTTCGCGGCGATCAGGAACATGATCCCGAACGTCAGCATCACTGCTCCGAACGCGTGGACGTACGGGATGAACCCGGGCAGGAACTCCAGCCCGAAGACGCCTGCCATTTCCGGCGTGCCGATGAGCGCCGGAATGCCACGAAACACTATCTCAACGACGGCGGCCGTGATAAGTGCAGCTCGTGCCATGCTACTCCCCCCTTCGCTCTCGCCCGACGACGGCCCGTCACCGGCGCGCCGGGCGACCTCCCGCTACTGACGCACCTCCGGGTCAATGATGTACACCCTCTTCTCCGCGTGGTCCTTCTGGAAGATCGACAGCTCAGCGAACGCCACGGTGGCCACGCCCATCCGGAAGATCCACCTGAACGGGTTCTTCTCTCTGAACCCGGTTATCAGCCGCCACCACCGCCTCATGATGTTCCTCGGTGAGTAGAACGTGCTGTTGACGCGGCGAAACGTCTCGAAGACCTGCGACGGCGTCACGTGCTTCGGCTGGACCACAAGGTGGTCGCCCTCGTAGTGCGAGAGGTCCTCATCCACGAGCCTCCCCTCCTCCTTGACCTTCTTGTGGAAGGGGGTCCCGGGTATCGGGATCGATATCGACAGCAGTATCGCGGACGGATCGATCTCCTCGAGCCGCTCGGGCATCGATTCGTAGTACTCCGGCGTGTCCTCGTCGAGCGCGAGCATGATCCCCGTGAACGTCAGGATCCCGCGCTCCTTCAGTTTGAGGAAGAGTTCCCTGTACTCCTCAACTCGGTTGTGCTTCTTGTGGACCGAAAGGAGACTGGGCTCGTTCAGCGACTCGAGCCCGATGAAGGCCATGACCCCGCCGGCGGCCGCCAGGAGATCGATGTACTCGTCGTCGTGGAGGCAGTCGAAGCTGAACTGGGTCGCCAGACCCCACAGTTTGAGCTTCGCTATCTCGCGCAGGAGGTCCTTGGCGTACTCGACGTCGCCCCCGAGGTTGTTGTCGTAGAGCATCGCGATCT
The DNA here is from genome assembly GCA_043823885.1 of Candidatus Eiseniibacteriota bacterium. Lineage (GTDB taxonomy): Bacteria > Joyebacterota > Joyebacteria > Joyebacterales > Joyebacteraceae > JALGZG01. Next base: position 1,258 of record JBDRTQ010000352.1, read on the forward strand.
TGCGCTTGTAGTAGGGCAGCCTCTGGGTCGCTGCGAGGTCGGCGACGACGTCCTCGATGGGCCGCTTGCGGTACGGCGTGGGCTGAACCATCAGCTGACAGAAGCTGCAGGTGTAGGGACAGCCGCGCGTGGCCTCGGTCACGACAGGGGTCATGTAGCACGACTCGACGAGATCGTATCGCGGCGGCGGTATCCCGTCGAGCGGCGGCGCGAACGGGGCGTCGTAACGCGCCTGCTGCCTCCCCGCCACGAGGTCCTCCACGACCTGCGGCCAGATGCGCTCGGACTCCCCCACCACGATGGTGTCGAAGTGTGGCCGCACGAGTTCAGGGAAGGTCGACGGGTACTTGCCCCCGGCCACGACGATCTTGCCCTTCTCGCGGAACCGCCGGGCGACGTCGTATGCGTGGGGCGCGCAGAAATCCATGAACGAGAGCGCGATGATGTCGGCGTCGGTATCGTAGTCGATGGGACGGACCATCTCGTGGTGCACGTCGACCTCGACAATGTCGGGCGTCTGGCCCGCCACGAGGATGCCCGAGAGCGGCGGTGTGGGCGACCTGGCGAAGTAGGTCTGCTGGTCGCCGAGGTTCTGGAACAGAACGATTATCTCGAGTTTGGGCTTGCTCATTGCGTAGCCCCCCTACTCTCCCTCGTCCCTCAGTTCGTCCGCGAGCTTGCACATGGCACGCTCGACGAACGAGGGCGCGAGTCTGCTGAGAATGGCCAGCTTCTTCCCGCGCGACGACAGGATGAGTTCGCGCGCGTCTGCCTCAATGCCCTTGACTATGGCCTCGGCGACCTCGGCCGTCGGTGCGTAGGGCCCCTCCGGCCGCTTCCCGCCGCCCACCTTCGTCTCGTTCTCGAAGATGGCGCTCTCCGTGTAGTCGGGGTAGACGAGCATCACGCTGACGCCCGACCCGGCGAGCTCCGCACGCATGCTCTGGCTCAGCGCGACGAGTGCGGCCTTGCTGGCGCCGTAGGCGCCGAGGTAGGGGACGCCGCGCAGTGCCGCAAGAGACGACACGTTGACGATGAGACCGTGCCCCTGCCGCTTCATGAAGGGCAGGACCTCGAGCATGGCCCGGACCGGCCCGAGGTAGTTGACGTCGAGCAGTTTCTGCACGTCGGCGAGCGGCGTCTTCTCGACGCTCCCGTAGACGCAGATGCCCGCGTTGTTGATGAGCACGTCGACCGTCCCGAGCGTCTCGATGCACGTGCCTATGAGGTTCGTGACCGACGCTCCGTCCGAGACGTCGCATGCCACCGGCAGAGGTTTCCTCATGCCGGGCACCGCCGCCGCCAGTTCCTCGGAGACCTGTTCGAGGCGCCTCCCACCGCGTGAGGAGATGGCGAGGATCGCGCCCCTGGCCGCCAGCACGCGCGCCAGTTCGAGGCCGATGCCGGAGGACGCTCCTGTCAGCAGGACCCGCTTGCCGTTCAGCTTCATTGCGTGCCTCCCCCCGAAGCAGGCTGTCTCTCCAGGTGCGCGTAGAGGTTCTCGATGAGATCTTCGTGGATCATTGAGATGCGGCCCCGCCTCGGTTTCAGCGTGGGCGTCAGCATGCCGTTCTCGAGCGTGAACGCCTCTGGCAGGATGTCGAAGCCCCGGACCTGCTCGTATGACGGCGCGGTCTTGTTGACGAGTTCGATCTCACCGGAGATGAGCTCGTGGACCTCCTGCGTCCTGAGCAGCGCCGTGTAGTCGTCGAACGCGATGGCGCTGTCGCGCGCATACTGCTCCACGGCCTCCCGCTCCGGCACGACGAGGGCGACCAGGTACTTCCTGTTGTCGCCGCAGACCATCACCTGCGTCACGTACTTGCTTCTCTCTATCTTCTCCTCGACGGGGCGCGGCGAGATGTTCTTCCCGTAGGACGTGACGATGAGGTCCTTCAACCTGCCGGTAATGGTGAGGTAGCCGTCGTCGTCTAGCTTCCCCTGGTCGCCGGTGTGGAGCCATCCGTCCGCGTCGAGCGTCTCGCCGGTCTCCTCGGGCCTGCCGAGGTAGCCCTTCATCACGTTCGGGCCGCGCACGAGGATCTCGTCCGACTCCCCTATCTTGACTTCTATGCCTTCGAGCGGTGTCCCGACGGTCCCCAGCCGGATACCGCCGAGCGGGCTGCAGGCGATGACGGGCGCGGCCTCCGTCATGCCGTACCCCTCGAACACGTTGAACCCGACGACGAAGAGTATCTTCGCGATGCGCTTGTCCAGTGATGCGCCTCCCGAGACGATGATCCTCAGACGTCCGCCGGCCGCGTCCCTGAACTTCTTGGCCACGAGCCTGTCGTAGACGGCGCACTTGAGCGCGAGGAACGGTGAGACGCGCTCCCCGCGGTAGCTCCGGTTGGCCCGCTCGTTGAGGTCGTGGATGGCGTTCCTGACGAGCGCCTGCTTGCGCTTCGAGTGCCCCTCGATCTTCCAGCGTGCCTCGGCGTGTGCCTTCTCGAGCACTCTGGGAACGGCGATGAGCACGGTCGGGTGCGCCGCGGCCACGTCCTTCGCAACGGTGGTCATCTGGTCCGCGTACGTGATGGTCGCGCCCGCGAAGAGGAACGTGTAGTAGCCGCACGTGCGCTCGAACATATGCGAGAGCGGCAGGTAAGAGACGGTCGAGTCGTCCTCACTGATGCCGTACCTGTCCGTCAGGGCCCCGGCGTTCGTCACGATATTGGCGTGAGTGAGGACTACGCCCTTCGGTGCGCCGGTCGTCCCGGACGTGTATACGATGGTGGCGACGTCGTCACCGCCGACTTCGGGATACGCGACGGGCCGCCGGGACAGATCGTCCTTCAGGTCGGGCCTGAGGTCCGACGAGAACCCGCCCGTTCCCGATTCGATGGCGCCGTCGTCCAGAAGGAGCGTCTGCGCGAGTTCGGGAGTCTCGTCCATCACGGTCGAGATAGACGTCAAGAGCGACGCGTCGCCCGCGACCAGCGCGGTCATGTGAGAGTCGTTGATGATGTACTGCAGATAGGACGGAGGGAGCGCCGGGTAGAGCGGAACGACGCTGGCTCCCAGGCTGAGCGTGGCAAGGTCCGCGATGACCCACTGC
>JBDRTQ010000353.1:0-2455 GCA_043823885.1 Candidatus Eiseniibacteriota bacterium
CCCACCGACGCGCTCTCTCGAATCTTGGGCTTGCAGGTGGCGAGAGTGCATACACCGCAGAACGGATTCGGCGCGAAGCCGTAGTCGCGTGCGACGATGTACGAGAAGAGTCTCATCAGCAGCTGTACCTCTTCACTGCCCATTCTCGACCACGCGAGGCACCAGTCGCCGGATCGTCCCACGACTGCAGCTCACCCTTGATGGCGGAAACAACGCGGTCCCCTTGCCAACCTACGATCGCCGCGTCACCGCACTTGCCGAGCGCAGCGGGGACGTCGGCATCAGTTGCACCTTGAGCGAACACTCCAACCACGTTCTTGCCCTGCGCAACCGCCTGCTCGATCTCCCAGTTGACCCACCAACTGTCAGCAGTGTCATGGGTGATGAGCACGACGAGCGTGCTGGCCCACTGGATCCTCGGCGCGAGGATCTTCTGCTTGATGTACTCCTCACTCCTGGCTTCGTTGGGCTTGTCGCTGTTTATCGACCCGTCGCGGACCTCCATCCCTGCATGACTGATCAGGTCCTTCAGCTTCGGGAGGAGGTCGTCATCTTCGTGCACATGCGAAATGAAGATATTCTTTGTATCAGCCATCAGCACCTCCCGTGCCATCCGTGTCGACGCAGACCTTCTGAAGGCCAGCAAGGACCAGCTCGATGATGCGCTCGGTGGAACGAGTGACGGCGAGTTCGCGGTTCTCGTCGGGCGTGAGCCCATTGGAGAGAATGCCAAAACCGCCGTCGCGGAGGCGCTCGAAGATGGAATCATACTCATCCCAGGAGACGCCCCGTGTCTTGTACAACTCCCTGAGCTCCTCGGAGAGGGGGATCGTTCGGTGGTAGTCCCAGGTCAACGCTGTTGGCTGACGCCCTTCGAGCGCCTCGCATGCCAGGTGAGCGCAGCCACCGTAGGCGCCAATCAGGTAGACTGGTTGTTTGGCCTCAACGCTGAGGAGGATCTCTTCCAAGACTCCGGGCATTCGACCTCGATACCCGTTGGTCTCAGATCCGATGCGGCCCCCGAGAACAACGCGAGCGTGGACCTCCGCAACCTGACGAGATCTCATCTCCGTGAGTCCGCGGGCCCATGCGAAACGACGGGTTGCGGTATCCACCGGTACCTCACGAAGTACTGGGTCGGTGAAGAGGGAGTCGAGTGCTTCGTCCACATCGCCAGGCCGCTGGCAAAGGACCACGTTGACGAGAGGCCCGAGGCGGGCCTGCGCGTGAACGGTCTCGAACGAGGGCCACGGCAAGTAGTTGACCAGTTGGGGCGCTACCGCATCATCCGGCTTCGCTGGAGCGCCACGCAGGTGCTCGACTACGGGGTCGCGAAGGAGGTCCGCGAGTCTGACCGTGTAACCGTCACTGCCGAGGTGACCTCCGTAGGCGAGGCGCATCCCTGAGATCAGGAGGTATCGAGAAGTCTCGAGCAAAACCGCATCGAGGTGGACGAGCCGCAGTCCAAAACGCGACGTGTCCTCAGCCCCTGACGTCGAGAGCGCCACCACAAGCGATTTCGCGCTGAGATCGCATTTCTGAGCGTGCCGTTCCAATGGCGTCGTGACGCGAATCCCGGTCTTCTCAATGACGGCAAGCTCCTCCGCACCGAGAGGAGGGTCAGGATAGAGGACGACCTGGTCAGGTTTTCGATGAACAAGCGTCAGCAGCTCGGGTCCGGCCGGCAGCACGGCGTCGCCAGCCTGCTTCCGCTTCTCCAGGCTCTCGGCTGCGTAGGCCTGTCTCAGCGCCTCACGAAGCAGGAGGTCGATCACCTCTTGTGCATCGCCCTTCCATCGCACGACCGGGACGTTGCCCAGGTAGGGGAAGCTGCGAACCTCCCGCTCCTGGACGGCGTCCACCACCACGACCGGTCGCTGATAGTGCTTGGCCAAGAGCACCTCGCGGCGGCACCACGACCGTGAGGAATACGAATCGGTCAGAATCGCAAGCAATGCCGCGTCTTCGACCCCGCCTTCGATCTCCTTTGCGAAACGCGAACCCACCTCGATGTCGCCGCTGTCGAACCAGGTCTTCTGCGGCTGGTTCGCTGTGAGGTGCGAGAGGAGCGACTTCACCACCCGAGGTTCAACTTCGAGGTCAAGCTTCGTATGGCTCAGAAAGATGGTCAGTGGAGGCGCGTCTTCGGACGATGAATGCGGCTGAAGCCGTCGGAGCAGCAATTGAATGGTGCGCCTCGCGATGAAGCGTCGCTGCGGCTTCTCGTCTTCGATGGCCCATGCGCGGAGGAAGTTCAGATCCTCCAAGCGGGCATCGATGGGCCATGCATGTTGGGTGAGCTGCACTGGCATGAATCGATGGTTATCGCTCTGGTTGCACAGGTCCCGCAGCTGCACCATGTAGTCCGCCCACGAGCGACCGGCCAAAGACGGTCGGTGGGCATGTGCTGCAAGATGGTCGTCGGCCAGGACGACAACGAGGATACGGTCAGCCT
>JBDRTQ010000354.1:0-8236 GCA_043823885.1 Candidatus Eiseniibacteriota bacterium
TACGATGGACTGCTCCATATGAATTCTCGGGCCGAAGATGGCGGATGTCGGTCGACATCCTAACGTGGAGCTCCTGGCTTACAGCGAAGTAGAGAACGTCTCCGGTTACGTGGGCAACTTCACGGTGACCGTGAGGAAGAAGGCGCGTTACGTCGACGTGGGCGAGTGCACGGCCTGCGGCGACTGCGCGGACGTGTGTCCGATCGCCGTGCCCGACGAGTTCGAGTTGGGCCTGGCCACGCGGAAGGCCATCTACCAGCCGTTCCCTCAGGCGGTCCCCTCCGCGTACGTCCTCAACAACGACGAGTGCCTCGGCAACAACCCCATCGCGTGCGGGAAGTGCCTCGAGGTATGCGACAAGAAGTGCATCAACTACGACGACGCGGACGAGCTGGTCCAGATCGAGGTTGGCACCATCATCGTCTGCATCGGCATGGACGTCTACGACCCGACCGCACTGGACGAGTTCGGCTACACGCGATTCGAGAACGTGATCACGTCGATGGAGTTCGAGCGGCTCATCAACTCGGGCGGACCGACGGAGGGACATCTCGTCAGACTGACCGACCGGGAAGAGCCCGGGACGGTCGCGTTCATTCAGTGCGTGGGGTCCAGGGACCCGAGCCGAGGCAACCCGTACTGCAGCAACTTCTGCTGCATGAACACGGTCAAGGACTGCCTCCTCATCAAGGACCACTTCCCGGGTGTGAGCATCAAGGTCTTCTACATGGACATCCGCGCCTTCGGCAAGGGCTTCGAGGACCTGTTCCAGCGGAGCAAGGAGGCGGGGACCCGGTACATCCGCGGCATCCCGGGTGAGATAGAAGAGGACCCGGAGACGAAGAGCCTGAGGCTCTACGTCGAGAACACCACCGAGGGCGGGACCGAGTGTCACGAGGCCGACATGGTGATCCTGTCGGTCGGGGCCGTTCCCAGGCGTGACAGCGACAAGATCGGGCAGCTCCTGACGCTGCAGAGGAGTCAGGACGGTTTCTTCCTCGAGGCGCACCCGAAGCTCAAGCCCGTCGATGCGGCGACGCAGGGCGTGTTCTTCGCCGGCTGCGCGGAGTCGCCGAAGGACATCAAGGACTCCGTCACGCAGGCGGGTGCCGCCGCGGCGCGCGCCAACCGGCTCATGATGCAGGGGAAGGTGAAGGTCGAGGCCATCACCTCTACGGTCATTTCCGAGCTCTGCAAGTCGTGCGGCATCTGCGTCAAGGTCTGCCCCTACCACGCCATCACGTGCGACACCAAGGCGAAGGCGCCGGCGGTCGTGGTCGACGCCGCGTGCGCTGGGTGCGGCGCGTGCAGCGCAGAGTGCCCCTTCGGCGCCATCACGATGAAGCACTTCACGGACAGGCAGACAGAGGCGCAGATCGACGCGATGCTCGAGAGCGGCGCGTCCGAGAAGGTGCTGGCATTCGCCTGCAACTGGTGCTCATACTCGGGCGGAGACCTGGCGGGCACCAACAGGTTCCAGTACCCGCCGACCACGCGCCTCATCCGGACGATGTGTTCCGGCCGCGTCGACAAGAAATTCGTGCTGAGGGCGTTCGCCCGCGGAGCCCCCATCGTGCTGGTGTCCGGGTGCCACTTCGCCGACTGCCACTACATCAACGCCGTGCACTGGACGCAGAAGCGCATAGAGAAGCTCTGGGACGAACTCGAGAAGAAGGGCATACGTCCCGAGCGTCTTCAGCTCGAGTGGATATCGGCGGCCGAGGGCCAGAAGTTCGCGACCGTCATGAGGTCCGTCGAGGAGCTGAGGCAGCAGGTGACGCCCGAGGAGATCAAGCACACGATGAAGGTGCTCGCGGACGAGTTCAAGCCCGCGAAGACAGAGGTTGCCGCGTAGGAGCGCGGCTCCTTCCTGCGACCCTACCCGCCGGCCGCTCAAATGAGGCGGCCGGAACGGAGAAGCAATGGCAGAGGAAGCCAGGTTCGTATGTCTGCGCTGCGGGCACCAGTTCCTTCTCCCGTGCACGCCCGGCGTCACGGAAGAGCGCACTTGCCCCGGCTGTGCGAGCAACAGCGTTCGACGCGCGAAGGACAAGTAGCCCGGCGCGACGAACATCCTCTAATCGCCGTCCCGCCGGCAGGCGCGGTGCGCGACGGTCCGACTCCCGCACTCCGAACGGAGGTGCATATGAGTTCCCGGTTTGAGCTTCGTCTCAGCGGCGCTGGAGGGCATGGTCTTCTCCTTGCCGGGAAGGTCATCGCGGAGGCCGCCGCCATATACGACGGACGGACGGCCACCCAGGCCCAGTCATACGGTCCGGAGGCCCGCGGGGGCGTCAGCAGGTCCGACGTCGTTATCAGCGACGGCGACATCGACTTCCCGATCGCCAGGAAGCTCGACTTCCTGTTGGCGATGACGCAGGAATCTGTAGAGGCCTACATAGGCGATGTGAAAGACGGCGGGACAGTGCTGGTCGACGACAGCCTGGTCGAGTCCGTCCCCGAGGGGAACTACCGGGTCGTACGCGCCCCGATCGTGGAGACGGCACGCGACCGCGTCGGCCGGCAGATCACCGCGAATCTGGTAGCGGTCGGACTGATAGCCGGGCTGACGGGCATCGTAAGCGTGTCCTCTCTGGAATCGGCCGTCCACGCCAGGGTTCCCAGGGGAACCGAGGATTCCAACCTGAACGCGTTCCACGCCGGACTCGAGCTGTCTGAGGGATTCCGCGACTAGCCCGCGGCCCGCCGCCGGACGGTCGAACGCCGCCGGCGCCGCCGCACTCCAAGGAAGCTCATGAGGAACCCGCTTCAGATACTGGAACAGGACGCGCAGGTTCTGGCCAACCACAATCGGCGCTACATCCACGCCGTACGACGCCACCTCGACGCCGTGATCTCCAAACTGGAGGGCCACCGACAGGCTGGCCTGGTGCACCTGTGGCGGCCGGCCGACGACTTCACAGCAGAGATGGATGTCGTCGCGGGTGTCGGCAGCGACCTCAGCGAGCAGCTCGCCTTCCTCGGATGCTACTACTGCCTCCAGTTTCTCAGGATGAGCCTGGGGTGTCTCGACACGCTCAAGCTCAATCTCGCATCGCCGATGGACAGATCGTCGGTCGAGCGGCAGTTCATGCTCAAGACGGGCGGGACCTTCCGCGCGCTCTCCGGCACGTACATGACCAAGCTCCTTGAGCTGTTTCTCGCGGGCAAGGACGTTCCCAATTACGCCATTATCGGCGTCGGGACCAAGGCCGACCTCGAGGACATCGACGTGGGCATCATCGACGACGGCGGCGCCGGGCGTGACAGTCTGAACGAGGCTGTTGCGAGAGTCAGCTCCGAGATGCTGCGTTACGCGACCAGCATGCACTTCCACATTTCAGAGCACGTGGGCGAGCGCGGGTACAGCGCGGCCATCCCCGAGTATCGAACGATGCTGGACAACGCCGTCCACGACTTCGTGCTCATCAGTGAAATGCTGGGTGGCGCGCTCATCACCGGTGACGAGGCGCTCTTTCACGAATTCCAGACTTCCGTCGTCTCGCGCTACTTCTATCGCCCCGGAGAGGACCAGAAGTGGCACGAGGGATATCTCCGCGGCATGCTCGGCGAGATTCGGTCGCTCCTGGGGCGGCCGCTGGCGACCGATCGCATCTATCCGAAGGACGACGGGCTTCGGACGATCAAAGGACTTCTGGCGGTACTCAAGACCATCTATCAGGTCGGTGAGGTCAACGCGTGGCGGATTTCCGACGCGCTCAAGAAGAAGATTCCCGAACACGCGGCGACGCTGGACAGCCTTGAGAGGTCATTGAGCTTCCTCGAGGTCTTCCGCTTCATCTACCAGCTGGTCGTCGCGCAGGAGGAGGAGATCTACGTCGACGACGACGTCATGCGCGGCAACATGGATGACGTGGCCGAGATCCTGGGGTACCGACAGGTCGGCACCATCCACCCGGGCACGCACCTTCTGGTCGACTACTACGAGCACATCGGGAGAGTCCGCCAGAACGCGGCTTCCCTGATGCCGCTGTGCACAGACCATCTCAAGAGCACGACCGTCTTCACGGACCTGTTCTCTCCCTCGTACTCCGGCAACGTGTCGGAGGACTTCGCACGCCGGAGCGCCTTCTTCAAGGGGACGACGTACTGGCGGGATCTCATTCAGATAATCCAGCAGGACGACAGCCGCCTGCTCAGGCGTTACATCTCTGACCTCGATACGCTCCCGGCCGCCTCGAGAGCGAAGATCATTGACTCGCTCGCCGGCTGCGCCGACCACGCGCTCGGCACCGTGATGGCGGTCATCGCGATCCTCTACAGGAACAGGAACTGCGAGGGGTGCGGTCGACTCTTCGAGGAGCTGAGCACCGCGTTCCGGAAGAGGCTCATGGACGCGCCCTACGCGGGGATTCGTCTGATCGAGCTCTTCTTCAGGTGGCCGAAGCTGGTCAATCAGTACCTGCTCAATCTGGGCGACGATGCGGTGCGGGAGATATCCGAGCTTCTCAAAACGGATATCTGGGACCCGGAGGTCGTCCTGTGGAGAGACCGGCTGCAGACGTTACTGGACGTCCATACCGGGTCTAGCCGCTACTTCCTGCGTTTCCTCGAGAGGGCGGGTGAGGAGTATCCGTCGTGTCTCACACAGCTCGATGACCAGAGCGCGCTCCGCGACATCTCGAGGGGCGTGATCGCGGGGATCGACTCTCAGCCGGACTACGCGTCGAGAACGAGGAAGCTGGGCGACTACTACGACCTGGAGTTTCTGCGGATCGGACTGGGGACGCTTTCCGGAGAGCCCGCGGCCCAATCCGATGCGCAGTTCACGCAGGTGGCCGACACGTACATCGAGAACCTCTTCGACAACTGCAAGCGTGAGGTGGACGCGAACGAGCGATTCCGCGTCGCCACCCACGACCTCCTGGCAATCTACGCGACGGGAGGCCTCGGGCGGGAACAGGCCTACGACGACGACTTCGATCTCATGATACTGCTGAACTCGAATCACGAGGATGTCCGGGCCTACGCCGGGCGGATCGTTGCGAAAATGAACGTAGAGATCATCAAGCGAGGCACGCTGCCGCACTACAGATTCGCCGACCACTTCGGTCACTACGTTACGACTCTGACGGAGCTCCAGGAGTTGCTGGACACGGAGCGCGCCGACGCGTTCGTTGACCGGTCGCAGGTCCTCGAGGCTCGGATGATCGTGGGAACGAAGCGGTTCGCTGAGGCCTACTGGCGCCGCATCGTCCGTGAGCGCCTGTTCACGAGGCGTCTGGACTACGTGGCGAGCATGAGGCGCGAGCTCGAGTCGCGTCACGCCGATGTGCTGGCGAGCGGTCTTGGGGCCACCGACGTCAAGGACGGCATCGGGGGTCTGAGGGACATCCTGATGCTCCTCCTGATGTACAAGACAGCGTTCAAGATCAGGCATCCGGTCAACACGGGGCTCCTTCCGATCATCGCGAGGCGAGACTCGACACACGCGCCGGAGATGGCGCTTCTGAGCGGCGCGCTCGAGTTCCTGAAGGACCTGAGAAACGCGTACAGGCTCTCGGTAGGCGCGGAGGACATGCTTCGACCCGAGTACTTCGACATTGTCGCATCAGCGATGAACCTGGACTACAAGAGCGAACCCGACTCCGGGGAGCGCCTGCTCGCGGAGTACATGGAGCTAACCGGGAAGGTCGCCCAGGTGGTCAAGACGCTCTCGGCTGAGCTGGAGCGGTCACTGGAGAAGGGGGAGGTATGAACAGGATCGCCACGCTTCAGCGAAGGGTGAGCATTGCGATGGCCGCGATCGTCTTTCTTCTCGTTCCGCTCGCGACCATGGCCCAGCCTGGCGCCCAGGCCGTGACGGACGGTGCGGGAGCTGTGGGCTACCGGCTCGAGGGCGAAGAGGTGGCGTTCACGTTTGATCGCTCTCAGTATGAGTTTGCCACGCGCGGAGACAGCGGGGAGCGAGTGTCGATGGCCGACATCTCGCTCGATGAGCTCTCCGAAGTGGCCGTGGCGGGGGAGTTCAACGGTTGGTCGACGGGCGCGTGGAGGATGGAGCTGGCGGGGCCCGGCGTCTACGAGACCCGCCGGCCGCTGGAGGAGCTCGCGGAGCGCGGCTTGTGGGCTTTCAAGTTCGTGATAGACGGGATGCTCTGGGTCGAGCCGCCGGCATACGCCCCGAATATCGTGCGCACGGGCTTCAGCAACGACAGTTTCAACCTGCTGCTCATGCTTGCCGAGCCCGAGGACGGCGAGCTGCCCGCGTCCGGGCGAGTGCCCGCGCCGGGCGAACGTGAGTCGCCTGGGGGCAAAGCCGGCGTGCCGGAGCTTACGCGCGTCGACTCGCCGCTTCTCGAGCGCCTCACTCTTTCTGCCTCCCGGCTGCCCGAGGGCTGCGCGCTCAAGCCGGTCGATGAGGCGATGGGCGCGGCGCCGATCCCGGTGGACTCGAACCCCATGATCACGTCTGACCACCGCGTCATCAGTTTCGTCAGCGTCTTCGTGATGCCGCCCACGCCCGAGGAAGAGGCCGCGTGGGAGGCTGAGACGTCGACACTGGGTCCGGGCGCCGTCATGACGCGCATCGAGGAACTGATGGCGGAGCGGACCTCGACGGTGCGCGCCGCATACGTAGCCGTCTACGAGTCCTCCGAGAGCGGGCTGGAGACGGGGGTCTTCGCCCTGGAGTTCTCGGAGCCTCTCTCGCCCGAGCGCCGTAAGGAGCTAGGGATCGAGGGGCCGGGCGGCGCCGTGGTGGCGGGCGAGCGAGTAGCCGCGGCCGTGTGGACCGACGACCCCGGCCGCTTGTGCTTCGACGCGGCGCGCGCGCACGTGGAGTCGGTGCTGGGGGAGTAGGTGCGCCCGGTGGGGCGAGCTGCAAGTTCGAGTCTCGTCGGCCCCGCCATGTACAAAGAGAGGACCCGCTCCTGCGAGCGGGTCCTCTTCGCTTCCTGCAGACGTGTTGCCAGACCTACCTGAACATCGCCTTCAAGGTACCCCAGCTCGCGTTCTCGACCGGAGTTACGGGACCGCAACCCTCGTCGAACGCGCCGATGAGTTCACCGCACGGGCTGCCATCGGGAAGGCAGGGCGAGCCCTGGTGCAGGGAGTAGGGCAGCCCGAGGTTCTCCTGGTAGCAGAAGAGCGGGTCGTCCGCGAAGTTGCCCTCGACCAGGTACTGGTCGGCGATGCAGTCCACCCAGTCGCCACCCTCGTTGCCATACACGTCGTAGCACACGAGAGAGGGATAGGGCTGCACCGGCTGCTCGTAGGTGATGGCCGTTCCCCCGGTGCCGAACGCGACCACACAGCGCTCGATACTGGCCAGGAAGGTCCTCTTGAACGCCATTGCGGATCCGGCGAACTCGCCGTGGTTCCCCACGAACGTGCAGTTGGCGACTTCTGCGAACGCTCTGGTCGGGACGAAGCCATAGCCGTAAAGGCCCCCTCCCAGGTCTGCCGAGTTCTCAAGGAACAGAGAGAACGAGACGGAGCATGTGGCGGGGCCACCCACGACCAATGCTCCCCCGAGACGAGTCTTCGCAGAGAATACCTCCGCCGGTGCCGACTGCCCCGTTAATGAACTTGGTCCCTTCGATCACCGTGGCGCTCGACGGCCCCGTGCAGACAATTCCCCTGGCGAGGGCGTTCGCGTCGACGGTCACACAACTCGTGTCACCCGTCGAGCTTCGGAGCGTCACGCTGTCCTTCATTGCGATGTCGTATTCGTAGTACGTGCCACACGTGACAACAACAGTGTCTCCGGCTGCCGCGGCGTCTATCGCGCTCTGAATGGTCGGCCGGTCCAACGGGACGTTGACCGTTGCGGCCTCACAGGGCGAGGTCGACAGAACGACCAGCACCGGGAGCAGCAGTAGCAGTCCTCTTGCCATCGCATCCTCCTCTGTGTTAAGGAGCATGTTCCCGCTCTCGGGAACACGCTCCGCTACACTGCAATGCACGCCCGCCCAATCGCCACGGCGATGACGTATGTCAAGCTTTCATTTCTGGAGCGCGTGTCTTCGCTGCGGCTCTGGTTCGCCAAACTTCATCTCGGTCCAGCTTGGAGCGAGGCAAGCTGGATGCTAAGCTACACGAAACCGTCTATCTTGCACTAGCGATGGAGGAATCCATGAGACTCCTTACGGTGCTGGTTCTGATCGCTCTAGCTACCAGCGTGATGCCTTCGGAGCCTGCCGTTGATGAGGCTATCGCGCTCACCCGCTCGGGGCGGTTCGGAGCCGCGATCGACGTTCTGGAGCGCGCCGGC
>JBDRTQ010000355.1:0-7029 GCA_043823885.1 Candidatus Eiseniibacteriota bacterium
TATCAGATAATCTTCGACGCCGCGCGCATGGGCATCGTCTACGCGGATCCATCGACCGACCTCACTCAGCAGGTGCTCGACAGGCTCAACGGGACGGAGGAGTAACACGGCTTCCGACCTTCTTCCGCCACTGTCCGGAGCGGGAATGAGCATGACCCTCGCAGAGGTAGCGAAGTTCGTCGGGGGTGAGGTCGTCGGTGACGGCTCCACCGAGCTCGTCGGCGTTGCCGGGATCAGGGAAGCGCGCGAGGGCGAGCTGACCTTCGTTTCCAATCCCAGGTACGAGAAGCACATGGCGGACACGTCCGCATCGGCGGTCGTCGTGTCGCGGGACTACGCTGCGGTCGCGCGTCCCGAAGGAACTGCGCTGATAGTCGTCGACGATCCTTACGGCGCCTTCGCGATGGCAATGACGCTCTTCGCCCCGGAAGGCGACATCGTTACCGAGGGCGTCCACCCGTCGGCGGTCGTCTCAGATTCGGCGGTCATGGGCGAGGGAGTCTCGATAGGCGCCAACGTTGTCGTGATGGACGGAGCGTCGATCGGTGACGGGACCACGGTCCACGCGGGCTCGTTCGTGGGCAGGCTGGTCTCCGTGGGGCGCGGCACGACCATCTACCCCAACGTCACGATACGCAACGGTTGCGTGCTAGGGGACCGCGTCATCGTCCATTCCGGGACGGTCATCGGCAGCGACGGTTTCGGATTCGCGTTGTCGGAGTGCTCGCACACGAAGGTGCCTCAGATCGGGAATGTCGTCATCGAGGACGACGTCGAGGTCGGGGCCAACGTCTGCATAGACAGAGCCACGCTCGGCTCGACTCTTGTGTGCCGCGGCTGCAAGATAGACAACCTGGTTCAGATAGCCCACAACGTAGAGATCGGGGAGGGTTCGATAGTCGTCGCCCAGGTCGGTATCTCCGGGAGTACGCGGGTCGGCAGCGGCGTCGTCATCGCAGGCCAGGCCGGCATCGTCGGCCACATCGAGATCGGGGACTGCGCGGTGGTGGCGGCGCGGGCGGGCGTCACCAAGTCGGTCCCTGCCGGCGAGCGAGTGTCCGGGTACCCGGCCCGGAGGCACTCTGCCGCCCGACGGCTCCACGCCCTCGTCGAGCATCTTCCGAAGCTGGTCGGGAAGGTCAAGGGGCTGGAGTCGCGTGTGAACAGACTCGAGGACGCAGCGGGCACCGCGCGCACGGAAGGGACGGCGAGCGGGAGTGGAGACGGGCGCGAGCGTCCGGACGGGGAGGTTTGATGCTCAGGACGCAGCAGAGAACACTCAAGCGAGGCTGTTCATATACGGGCATTGGCATTCACACCGGGCAGCAGGTGACGGTCTCGTTCGAGCCGGCTCCTCCCGATCACGGTATCGTCTTCGTCAGGACCGACCTGCCGGGCGCCCCCGAGGTGCCGGCGTCCATCAAGTACGTCGCGCCGAGCAGCGACAACCCGCGGCGCACGACTCTCTCCCACAACGGCGTGAAGATATACACGGTCGAGCACGTGCTCGCCGCTCTTGCGGGGCTGGGCATAGACAATGCCGTCGTGGAACTGGACGCGGACGAGCCTGCCGAGCCTACCGACGGAAGCTGCGAGTCGTTCGTTGATATCCTGGCCGAGGCCGGGATCGTTCAACAAGATGCTCCTCTCCAGCATCTTGTGATCTCGGAACCGGTGACGTTCGACGACGGCGACGTTCACATCTCCGCCAGCCCGTACGACGGGTTCAGGATCTCGTTCACCATCGACTACGACAATCCGACTATCGGAACGCAGTACGCAAGCTTCGATATCAACGAGAAGACGTTTCTCGAGGAGATAGCCGCAGCCAGGACGTTCGCGTTGCAGAGCGACGTCGAGGAGCTCCAGAAGATGGGCCTCATCAAGGGGGGCAGCCTGGAGAACGCCATCGTCGTCGGCAAGGACGGCATCGTGAACCAGAGCGATCTGAGGTTCCCGGACGAGTTCGTCCGGCACAAGATCCTCGATCTCCTGGGTGACCTCGCGCTTCTGGGGATGCCCTTACGCGGCCACGTGTACGCGTCCAAGTCGGGGCACTCCACGAACGTCAAGTTCGTCGAGCGCCTGCGTGACGCGATCCAGGAGGGCAGGGTAACGTACAGCGGCACGACCGGCTGGGACATACGCGCCATCGAGAAGATACTCCCGCACCGCTATCCGTTCCTGCTGGTCGACAGGATACTTGAACTCGACGACAGGCGTGTCGTCGGGGTGAAGAACTTCACCATGAACGAGTGGTTCTTCGTCGGGCATTTCCCCGGCCATCCGATCGTCCCCGCCGTGCTCCTCGTTGAGGCCATGGCGCAGGTCGGAGGTTTTCTGCTCCTCTCCAGACTTGAGGAACGCGAGAAGAAGCTCGTTTACTTCATGGGCATCGACAACGCGAGGTTCAGAAGGCCGGTGCGTCCCGGCGATTCCGTGCGCTTCGAGCTCAACCTCGTCCGGCTGCGCGGCGGCACGTGCAAGATGCACGCGTCTGCGTACGTCGAAGGCGAACTCGTGGCCGACGGCGATCTGTTGTCACAGGTCGTAGAAAGGGAGCCCTAGAGTTTCATGACTTCCATAGACGAGAGAGCCGTAATACACGAGAGCGTCCGGTTCGGCGAAGACGTCACGGTAGGGCCGTTCGCGATCATCGGTCCGAACGTAGTGATAGGCCGAGGGACGACCGTGGCGGGCATGGCGCTGGTGGAGAAGGACACGGTCATCGGAGAGGAGTGCGTGCTCGGCCACTCGGCCGTCGTTGGCACCGACCCGCAGGATCTGAAATACCACGGCGAGAAGACGCATCTGGTCATCGGCGACCGCACTACGGTCCGCGAGTTCGCGACGATCAACCGCGCGACGGGCGGCGAAGGCGACGAGCCGACGCGCGTCGGCAGCGACACGCTCATAATGGCCTACGCTCACGTGGCTCACAACTGCGACATCGGCGATCACGTCGTCATCACGAACGCCGTCAACCTCGCCGGGCACGTGATCGTGGAGGACTACGCGATCATAGGCGGGATGACCGCCGTGCAGCAGTTCGTTCACATCGGCATGCACAGCTACGTCGGTGGGGCGTGTCGCGTGACCAAGGACGTCCCTCCCTATCTCAAGATCGGCGGCGTTCCCACGCGACCCATCGAGATGAACACGGTGGGTCTCATGCGCCGCGGATACTCCGAGGAAGCCCTGAACCAACTGCGCAAGGCCTACAGGCATCTCTACCTCTCGGATCTGAACACGACGCAGGCGCTCGAGAGGATTCGCGCGGAACTCCCCGCGAACGACGAAATAACCAGGCTGGTGGCGTTCATCGAGGGCTCAACGCGCGGCATCATCAAGTAGCCGACCGAACTGGACGCGTCCGAAGAAGCGGGGGGAGTCCCTGCTTTTTCGTACACCGCACCTCAAGCCCCGCCGAGCGAAGAGTGGGGGCCGGGTCTTACGGAGGGTTCAAGATGCTCCGAGTCGGAGTGGTTGGAGTGGGGCACCTGGGCAGGTTCCACACGAGGGTCTACTCGGAGCTGCACACCTGCGAGCTCGTGGGCATCCACGACAGCGACGCCGCGAGGGCGGCCGAGATAGCGAGCGAATACGGAACGACCGCCGTCGCGAGTCTGGACGAACTTCTCGAGAACGTGGACGCGGTCAGCATCGCGACACCGACCGTGTCTCATCATGAGGTGGCGCTGCGTTGTCTCGCGGCCGGCGTTCACGTGCTTATCGAGAAGCCCATCGCCAGGACGGTCGAGGAGGCCAGGGAACTGGTGGAGCTGGGGCGCGAGAGGGGCCTGATCGTACAAGTCGGGCACATCGAGCGTTTCAATCCGGCCGTGCGCGCGGCCATGGCCGTGCTGGACGCGCCCAAGTTCATCGAGGTACACAGGCTGGGCGTTTTCGTTCCCAGAGGGACGGACGTCGCGGTGGTACTGGACCTCATGATCCATGACATCGACCTCATCCTGGGAACCGTCGACTCTGACGTCACGTCGATAGAGGCCGTCGGCATCCCGGTACTCTCGTCTTCCATAGATATTGCGAACGCGCGACTCACTTTCGCGGACGGCTGCGTGGCAAACATCACGGCCAGCAGGGTCTCGAGAGAGAAGGTGAGGAAGATCCGCTTCTTCCAGCCCGACGCCTACGTGACCGTCGACACGCTCAAGCCCAGGGCGCAGGTGTTCCGCAGGAAGGACGTGTCCGAGGAGAAGCTCCGTCAGATCGCCTCGGGCGAGATAGAGGGCGGCCTCGGGGACATCGTCGACTACGAGGACCTTCCGCTTGATTCACAGGACTCTCTCGAGCTGGAGCTCGGCGCCTTCGTCGACGCCGCATCCGGGCGCTCGGCGCCAGTGGTGAGCGGCGACGACGGTCTCCGGGCGCTCGAGGTCGCGCTGGAGATCCTGCGGCAGACGGGCTAGCGCCGCTGCCGCACCCTCTGCCCACGAGACCCGGGGATAAGCGCTCGAGCCCTTCCAGCGTAGCGGGAGCAGCGATGACCAACGGACGACCCACTGTACTCATCGTCGCGGGTGAGGCCTCCGGTGACCTTCACGCCTCCAAGGTCGTTGCGCGGCTGCATGAACTGGACCCCGAACTCGCGGTCTTCGGCGTCGGCGGAGACCTGATGCGGGACGCGGGTTGTGAGCTCGTGTACCACAGCGACGACTTCGCTGTCGTGGGTCTGGTGGAGGTGTTGCGGCACGTTCCTCGCCTGAGGAGCGCCATGGAGCGTCTCGTCAAACTCGCGGTCGAGAGAGAGACGCGTCTGGCCGTGCTCGTCGACTATCCCGGCTTCAACCTCATGCTGGCAAGCCGGCTCCGCCGGATCGGAGTCCGCGTCCTTTACTACGTCAGTCCGCAGGTCTGGGCGTGGGGCGAGGGAAGAGTTCGGAAGATCGCGGCGCGCGTGGACCGCATGGCCGTCGTCCTTCCCTTCGAGGTCGAGTTCTATCGGGAACGCGGCATCGAGGTCGAGTTCGTGGGGCACCCTCTCCTGGAGGAGCCGGCCGTGGCCGCCGGACCTGCCGCCTCCGCTCCCCGGGGGATCGTCCTGGGCCTCCTGCCCGGCAGCCGCAGGCACGAGATAGAACGGCTCCTCCCGCCCATGCTCGGCGCCGTCGAGCTTCTGCGCAAGCGAGTCGACGGCCTGACGGTGCGGCTCGGCCGCGCCCACGGGATCAGCGACGAGTTCCTGGTCGAGAACGGCGACCCGGCGCGCGCGGGTGTCGAGGTGCTTTCGCCCGACGACGTGCACGAGGTGATGCGCGGGTCGACCGCGCTCCTGATAGCGTCCGGAACGGCGACGCTCGAGGCCGCATGTCTGGGCGTTCCCATGGTCATAGTCTACAGGCTGGCGTGGCTGTCCTACGTGGTCGGTCGCGCGCTCGTCAGGATCCCTCACATCGGACTCGTCAACGTCGTGGCGGGACGGAGGGTCGTGCCCGAACTCGTGCAGAGGGAGGCCAGCGCCGTCCGCATGGCGGCCGAGGTGCTGCCGTACCTCTCAGACCCCGCGCTCCGCGAGGAGACGTCCCGGGAGCTGCTCGAGGTCAGGCGCGAGCTCGGCGATCCGGGAGCCAGCGAGAAGGTAGCACGGATGGTCCTGGACATGATCGGGGGTGCGGAGTGAGCGCCGAACGAGCCAGGCTGTCCCCGTGGGACAGGGTTCTCGTGGGCGTCGTCGGGCGGCTCGGGCCTCTTCTGCTGCTGTTGCTCGGCTCGACGTGGCGCGCGGCGGAGGTGCACTACGAGCGTGTCGAAGAGGTTCACGAGTCGGGACGGGCGGTGGTGTTCGCATTCTGGCACGGCGTGCTGCTGCCGCTGGAGTTCGTTTGCAGGGGCAGGAACATCCAGGTGCTGTCGTCGTGGCATCGCGACGGAGAGATGAGCGCCAGGCTGATGACGGCGCTCGGCTACGGAGTCGTGCGCGGCTCGTCCAGCAGGGGCTCCGCGAGGGGACTGATGCGCATGCTCGCGAGGGCGGTCGAGGGGCTCGATCTCGCGATCACTCCCGACGGCCCCACGGGACCCGCCGGCAGCGTCAAGCGAGGCATATTCTATCTGGCCGAGAAGTCGGGCGGGAGCCTGGTCCCCGTCGGGGTCGGTGCGGCTCGCGCCAGACGGCTGTCGAGCTGGGACAGATTCCTGATCCCGCTGCCCTTCTCCCGCGTCGCCGTAGTCTACGGTGAGCCGCTCACGTGGGACGAATCCGCGCCGTTCGAGGAGAAGGCGGCCATGCTCAAGGCGGCGATCGACCGCCTGAACGTGGAGGCCGCAGAAACGGCCGCGCGATAGGCACGGGGGCCGGGCGCCCGCATGGCGCAGCCGGCGTCCGGAGGAACGAACATTGTCTTACGCCTCCTACAGGGTCATGACGAACATACTGTGGCCGGTCGCCGTCTCGGCGGCGGCCCTGAGACGCGCAACCGGGAGTCCGGAGTGGGGGCAGCGCGTGGGGTGGACGCCCCCCGCGGCGGTCGGGTCGTTGTGGCTGCACGCCGCGTCCGTCGGAGAGGTCGCGGCCGTCACGCCGCTGGCCAACGCCCTCGCCGCCCGCCGCCCCGGGGTCTTTTTCACGGTCGTATCACCGACAGGAAGAGCCGTCGCGGAACGTTCCCTCGACGGACTCACGGTCTCGTTCGCCCCTCTCGATTTTGTCGCCGCCGTGCGGCGCGTTCTCCGCTCCGTGCGTCCTCGCGCTCTCCTCCTCACCGAGACCGAACTCTGGCCCAACACGATCTACGAGAGCGCGGAGGCCGGCATGCCCGTCGGTATGGTCAATGGGCGGTTGTCAGAGAAGAGCCTGAAGCGATACACGATGCTCGGGTCTCCGCTGCGGGGCGTTGCGTCGCGCGTTTCCTTCGCCGCCTGCCGCTCCGATGCCGACGCGCTACGCTTCCGTGAACTGGGGGTAGCCGCGCCGCGCGTGACGGTGGTCGGCGACATGAAGTTTGACAAGCTCTCGGCTCCGCTCAGCGAGTCCGAGAGGGCGGAGCTCTTGTCCTCTCTCGGTGTCCC
>JBDRTQ010000356.1:0-2474 GCA_043823885.1 Candidatus Eiseniibacteriota bacterium
CGATCTCGAGGAGCTGGCCGCGAACGTGCTGTCGTTCCTCAGGCTCCGGGCCAGGACGCTCTTCATCGACTCGGGACACGCCTACGATCTCGTCGACGCGGTCCTCGAGTCGTCGTTCGATTCGCTCGTCGGTGTCAGGCCCAGGCTCGCCGCGCTCACGCACTTCCGCGCGGAGGACGACTTCGCGGGGCTGGTCATCGGGTCGAGGCGCGCGATGAACATCCTGAAGGGCCAGGCGACAGGTGAGTTCGTTCCCGGAACGCTGGTCGAGCCCGCGTCGAAGTCCCTGAACGACGTGAGGGAGACGGTCGCTGCGGGCGTCGAGGCTGCGATAGCCGCCGGGGACTACGACTCGGCCGTCCGCGAGCTTCTGGGATTGAGGAAGCCCATCGATACGTTCTTCAACGAAGTGATGGTCATGGCGGACGACCCGAAGCTCAAGGAGGCCAGGCTGGGCCTTCTCGGGGAGATCAAGGACCTCTTCATGCGCGTGGCCGACTTCTCCAGGGTCGTGCTCGAGGGAGAGGTCCGGGAGGAGCAGCAGCGTTGACTTCAAGGACTCCACAGAAGACAACGCGCGCGGCAGGTCCGCCCGGGCGTCCGAGGCCGCGAGTGCGCCTGCTCGGCGCAGCCGGCCTCTTTGTCAGCCTGGCGATGGTCACTCTGATCGCCGCGGGCTGCGGCAGCGCGCCCGACACCAAGGTCGTCATCATCGGGATCGACGGCATGGACTGGCAGCTCGCCGACCCCCTCATCGAAGAGGGGAAGATGCCGAATCTGGCGCGCATCATCAGCGAGGGGAGCCGCTCCGATTTCCACTCTCTGATGCCGCTCGAGAAGTCGCCGGCGATCTGGACCACACTGGCCACCGGCAAGGGGTTGCAGAAGCACGGCATCGGCGGCTTCGTCGAGGGCAGCGAAGAGCAGTCGCTGCTCAACTCCAGCGGCTGGCGGGCCAGGAGCATCTGGGACATTCTCGGGGAGAAGGGATACTCGATTGGGCTCGTGGGCTGGCTGGTCACCTGGCCGGCCAAAGAGGTCAACGGCTACTGCGTGACCGAACGCATCACCTACTCGCCCGAGGACGGGTACCCGAGCATTCCGGACCTGACCTATCCGCCGGAGCTCGAGGAGGAACTGGTCCCACTCAGGGCGTCCTTGTCGGGCACGAGCAACGACGACATCGCGGGCCTCATGGGCGGCGACCTCTGGCGGGGCGGCGAGGAGACGCGCACCTGGGGCGGCGTGCAGACCATCAAGAGTATCTTTTCCAGCGACCAGACCATCCGGAGGATCTCGCAACACCTTCTGGGGACCCGGGAGCAGCCCGACTTCTATGCCGTGTATTTTCTCGGACCGGACCGGGCCTGCCACAGGTTCTGGGGTCCGATGAGGCCCTGGACCGTGGACATGAAGATGGACGAAGAGGTCATCGAGGCGTTCAGGGGTATCGTCCCGGGCTACTACGAGCGGGTGGACGCTCTGATCGGTGAAATTCTCGACTCCATTGACGAGAACTCGACTGTGATCGTGTGTTCCGATCACGGATTCCGCGGCCCGCTGCGCACCAGGGAGGGCATTCAGCTGGGCATCTTAATGCACCGGGACGTCGGCATGCTGGCAGCGCGGGGTCCGGGCATCCGCAAGGGGGCGGTCCTGACGAGCGCCAGCGTGCTCGATCTGACTCCCACGGTGCTCGCCCTTCTCGGCGAGCCCGTCGGCCGCGACATGGACGGATTTGTTCTGACGGAGCTGATCGACGAGCAGTTCCTGGCCGACCGACCCGTCACGTACATTGAGACGTACGAGAAGGAAGGCGAACCGGGGCAGTCCGAAGAGCCCATTGAGTCCGAGCTCGACGATGCGATCAAGGAAGAGCTGCGCTCGCTCGGCTACATCGAATAGGAACGACTCATGAGCGTACGACTGAGACCCGCGCGACCGCTGGCGGTCGCTCTCGCGGCGACGTCAGCCGCCCTGCTTGTCGTCGTCGCCGCCGGTTGCGGCGGGGGCGGAGCGGAGCCGGTCGGCCGGATTCTCATGGTCGGCATAGACTCCGCGGACTGGGACGTGATCGAGCCGCTCATGGCGGAGGGGAAGCTCCCCAACCTTAGCGCCCTGGTCGAGTCAGGTGTCTCGTGCGACCTCCGCTCGCTCGAGCCCAAACAGAAATCCCCCACCATCTGGACGACGATAGCGACCGGAAAACTTCCCGAGAAGCACGGCATAACCGACTACGTCGACCCGCTGACGAAGAACCTCATGACCAGCAATGTCCGGACCGCGAGGACCTTCTGGGACATCATCGGTGAGCGCGGCATGACCGTGACCGTCATAGGGTGGCTGGTCAGCTGGCCGGCCGAGGCGGTGAACGGCTACATGGTAACCGACTACTTCCGCTTCTCTCCCAGACCCGATCGTCCGTTGCCGGAGCATCTGACATACCCGGACGAGCTTCGTGAGGAAGTGGAGCC
>JBDRTQ010000357.1:0-4639 GCA_043823885.1 Candidatus Eiseniibacteriota bacterium
TCCGGGTTCTGCTCGTAGAGCTTCCGCCCGCACTCGGTGCGGTCGGACGGCGACGCGCACACGTCCGCGCCCAGAAGCTTGATGAACCCCATGCGGGCGGCCTTCCACTTGTACACCGCTCGCACCCAGTAGACCGTGCACTTGAGTCCCGTCAGGGCGCACCCGTAGGCCAGAGCCGTGCCCCACTGCCCCGCGCCGGTCTCGGTCGTCAGCCGTTCAAACCCCTGCTCGCGCGCGTAGTAGGCCTGCGCGAGCGCCGTGTTGACCTTGTGGCTTCCGGTGGGGCTGTAGAACTCCGACTTGTAGTAGAGCTTCGCGGGTGTGCCCAGGGCCTTCTCCAGCCCGAGCGCCCTGAAGAGTGGCCTCGGCCTTCCGGCCTGGAGGTACAGCTGCCTCAAGTCCTCCGGGATGTCTATCCACCTGTCCTGCGAGAACTCCTGCTTGAGGCACTCGCCTATCATCATGTTTGGGAGCTGCTCGACGCGCGACGGCCCGTCGTCCGGGTCCTTGGGCGGCGGGAGCGGCTCAGGAAGGTCCGGCTGGATGTTGTACCATCGCGTCGGAAGATCGTCGACGCTGAGACGGAATTGCCTTGGCTCGTTCGGCATGTGCCCTCCTCGTGTCTGTGGTGTGTTCGCCTCCACGATCCCCTCCGGCGACTGAGCGCGCGGCCCGGAGCCTCCGGTCCCATCGGGGACAGCGTTGCACGCCTCGGTTGTCGGGTCAAGAGCGCACTCGCGGGACAAAGAGAGCGGGGCGCCGCGTGGGCGCCCCGCCATCCAACATCTCTTGCAGGCCCCAAACCACCCGCCGCCTCGCGACGGTCCGGAGGCCCTGCTGCTCAGATCCTACCAGTAGACCGAGAGGAAGACAGAAGCCGTGTCGAAACCCATGAAGGTCTGCGAGTACTTGTCGTAGGTCTCGGTCCGGTCTCCGTCGCTGCTGTCGGACTCGGTCTCGCCTGACGAGCTCCAGAAGCCCAGCTGATACTCGCCGCCGAGTGTCATGCAGTTGCTGAAAGCCCACTCAAAGCCCAGGCAACCGAAACCGGCGAACCCTGTGCCCTTATCGGTTCTTGTGGAGGTCTCGCCGTCGGGTCCTGTGGCCCAGACTTCTTCGTCGCTCTCCAGCGCGAAGGCGGCACCGATTCCCCAGTACGGGGAGACCGAGGAGCAGGGCCCCTCCATGTGCTTCTCATAGACGGCATTCAGGCCCATCACCGAGTAGTTGTTCTCCCAGTCGGCGTAGCCCTCTGTGTCGGACTCTTCGACTCTCGACGACTTGCCGAACTCGAGGCCGCCGCGGATGGCGGTCATATCGGCGATGTAGTAGCGCATGCCGATGCCACAGTAGCCACCGTATCCGCCGAGGCCCAGGTCGTCAAAGCCGTTGAACATGAAGACCATGGCCTTGTCGCCCGCAGACGTCGGAACTTCGGCGGCGACAGCGGCCGTACCTATGAACATTACAGCGATAATGGCAAATGTGAACAGCTTCATGACACTTCCCTCCATGGTTGATACCGGTTGAAGACCCCAACTCCTGTCCCATGCCCCTCCACCAACTGCAGGCACACAGGCCAAGAACTCAGATCCTCCTTCCTGGGTGTGCCCAGCCGAACGCCGTGTGGTGTCGCTCGTGATGTCACTGCTCGCGCCAACGCCTCTGCTGGGCGGCCACATACTGGATTCGCCAGACTGGTTCGACCTCTCTCGTCCAAACGGAGCACACTGTAGCACAGGGCCGATTTCTGCCAAGCGAAAAATGGATGGGTCGTCGCGCAATATCCGGGCCACACCCCGCTCAATCGTGCTCTAAGTGCCCAGAAGACCCCGTATTGTGGGCTTTCCCGGAGAGCAACGCTACTCGAGAACTACCTCATCTTCTTCTCGCCAAGCCGGGTCGACTATGCAGAGGAATTCCAGGTCTTGGTCCCCCGCGTTCTCGGCCCACTGCTCGGCGCGCGCGGGAACCACGACCGTTTGTCCAGGCCCCACCGCTTCCGACTCGTCCGCCACGTGCATGACGCCGGTGCCGGCGAGGAAGTAGTAGACCTCCACGTTGGCCATCCGGTGTCTTATCGACGCCTCGCCCACGCCGACCGAGGCATGGGCCAGGCTGTAGCGGATGTCCACGGGGTCCCTCTCCGGGTGCAGGATCTCCCTCAGTCTCGAGTAGTCCGCCACCGGTACGGGCGTCAGGTCGGCGATGTCCTTCGTCAGCATGGGTCCCTCCGGCTGTCTGACTGGTCAAGGTCGGCTGGTCCGTCGGACGCTGTCGCTGTGGCACGCACACGGGATTCTGCCAGAACTGCCGGTCCGGGGCAAGTGGATGTCACCCAATCATCTCTTGTCTTGGGAGGCGAAATCATGTAGCCTCATCCCCTCTTTGATGGTATTCAGCAACTGTAGGGAGCCTGCTCACAAGGAGGGGGAGATGTATCGCGCAGCTATCTTGGCGATCGTGCTGCCGCTGCTTCTCGTCGCGTCCGCCAGCGGACAGGGGTGGACGGACGAACTCGGGCTTGGAATTGCGATCGGCATCATGCAGCCAAGCGGGGGAGACGAGAGCTACGAAGACATGGGTCTGACGTTCGGGCTCAGGATGAAGAAGCCGTTGACCGAGAACGTGTCGGTCATGGTTGATTATCACCACGGCGAGACCGAGAGCGGCGAGCCGCCCTCGACGGGAACATCAGGCCGGCTCTTCACCTGGGGCGCGACCGACTACTTCAAGTCGAACTGGAACTACGTTGGCTTGAAGGCGATATACGACTTCAGCTCGGACGCCGGTTTCGTTCCGTACGTAGGCTTCGGACTCGGTATGACGATGTGGGAGGTCCAGGACTGGACCGGCGCTCAGGGGACCGTCCCCGAGGGCTACGATGCCGACGGCAAGAAGAACAAGCTGACCGGCACGAACCTGACGGCAAACATCGGCGCCGGAGTTGAATTCTTCCTCAGCGAGAAGATGTCGATCGATGTCGGCGGAAGCTACAGCTTCCTGCTCCAGCAGGACCTCGACAACGTCGGTTTCAGCGCCCTGCTCGGACCCGACTACGTCGATGCCAACAGCTCGGTTCTCGAGGGCTCCGTCGCCCTGATGTGGCACTTCGGTGCGACCGACTGCGACGAGGACGGCATCTTCGGCAGCCAGGACAAGTGCCCGAGAGAGAAGGAAGACTTCGACGGGTTCGAGGACGAGGACGGCTGCCCCGACCCCGACAACGACAAGGACGGGATCCTCGACGTCGACGACCAGTGCCCCGATGACGCCGAGGACTTCGACGGCGACAACGACGAAGACGGCTGCCCGGACGTCGACCGTGACGGCGACGGCATCATGGACCACGTGGACGCCTGTCCTGACGACCCGGAGGACATCGACGGGTTCCAGGACGCCGACGGTTGTCCGGACCCCGACAACGACGGCGACGGCGTGCTTGACGGCGACGACCAGTGTCCCGACACGCCGCGCGGAACGATCGTCAATGCCGTGGGCTGCAAGAAGGAAGAGCCGAAGCCCGAGCTGCTGGCGGTCATGGTGAACTTCGACCTGAACAAGGCCGTTCTGAAGCCGATGGCCATCACGAAGCTCGACGCGCTGCTCGTCCTCCTGCTCGAGGATGAGGCCCTCACGATCGACATCGGCGGGTTCACGTCGGACGAGGGCACGGACGATTACAACCAGGCTCTTTCCGAGCGCAGGGCGGCAGCCGTCAGAGACTATCTGAAGAGCAAGGGCGTCGCTGAGGCGCGGCTCACTGTCGTGGGCTACGGCGAGCAGCAGCCGCTCGTGCCGAACGACAATGAGATGAACAGAAGCCAGAACAGAAGGGCGATGGTGACGCCGGCATACCCCGAATAGGGGTTGCACCAAGGGCGCTACCAGCTGCCTTTTGCACGAAGAATGGACGGAGCGGGTCCCACGGGCCCGCTCCGTTCTGTTTCCCGGGGGCTCCGGGCCCGCGGCGACCGGTCAGCCGACTCCTTTCGGACGGGCGCCCCGCACGCCGCGCGCAGGGCCGCCCGGCGCCAGGATGGCACACACCTTGCTAAACTCAGAACACGTATACGTGTATCGGCGCGCCCACCCTCTCGTTGCGAGATGAGTGGGAGCCGCCGGTGTGTCTCTTGGGCGGCGTCTGAAGCGAGGACCAGACATGGCTGAACGTGCCTCTTCGTCAACTCGGAAGAAGATACTGGTTGTCGCGCGCGACGACCGCGCCGGCGAGCGCCTCGCCCGATGGCTCGTTGATTCCGGCTATCAACTGGTCCGGTACAAGGAGGCCAGGAAATTCGTTGAGATGGCGGACGAAGAGAAGCCCGACCTCGTGGTCATCAGCCTTGAGGGCATGAGCGACGAAGAGAAGGCCACGATGGTCTCGCTCTGTTCCGAGAGTGCCGTGCCGGCGCCGACGCTCGTGCTCACAACGAATGGGGACGGGATGGGCGGCTTCATTCGCGGTGAGTGCAGCCTCGACTGGATGGACGAGGACGCCGACCCGGAGAAGCTGCTGTGTCGCGTACGTGCCATGCTGCGCGTCGCGTCGGACGCGAGCCAGGAACCGGGGGCGGGCAAGCGTGACCGGCTGACCAAGGTCTACAACAGGCGCTACTTCGACGAGCGCCTCGACATG
>JBDRTQ010000358.1:0-2419 GCA_043823885.1 Candidatus Eiseniibacteriota bacterium
CCATCCGTGGCCTCGGTGGACGCTCTCAGCGCGCCCCCTGCGGCGGACGGCTATCTGTACATTCCCTGGACGGTGATGAGGAGCGACTGGGAACTCGCGCGCGACCTCACCGAGCGTGTGCTCGAAGGGCCCCGCGACGAGCCTGCGGGGGGCGAACACGGCGACGACCACGCGGGCCACGAGCACGCGTACCTGGGTGATGCGATGGGCGAGGAGGCCCGGGCGCGCATCGGTGCGCTCCTCGGAGATCAGGTGGAAGCCAACGCGATGCTGGCTGAGCGAGCCGTCGAGCACATGTCGACGCACGTTGCCAGGGCCGAGGACGCGCTCGAGAAGCTCTACTATGAGAGAGAAGGCTACTCGGACGGCCTGGATGAGAAGCGCAAGAGTGCCGTACTCCAGCAGGTCGACCGCGACCTGAGACAGAGCATGGATCTGGTCGCTGCGAAGATGTCGGCGCGGGCCGCGCGCGACGCGTTTGACCGGGGCCTCGCGCACGACGCCTTGGGTGCCGGCGGCGAGGTCGACGCGCTCTACAACTACAACAACACCTGGCTGCACTGTCTGAACGCGGGCGCGTCCGCGCAGCGGGCCACGGGGGCGGTTCCGTCCCGATAGGGCCCGCATGAGGCATAGGTCATGATACGAGGCGTCTTCTTCGACGCGGGCAACACGATCCTCTTCCCGGACTACTACATCTACCGGGACATCTGCGAGGCTCTCGGCGTGGGGGTCACCATCGAGGGGATCGTGCAGGCCGAGGCCGCAGCCAGGAGCGCGTTCGACAGCTCGGTTGCCGGTTCGCCCGGGGCTGAGGTACACGGATTCTGGTCCATTTACTACACTCCGTTCTTCGAGCTTCTTGGTATTCCCGAAGAGACGATCCCGGACGCGATCGAGATGACTCGCGTCGCGAACGACACCGGGCTCGGCATATGGAAGGAACCGGTCGAAGGCCTGGACGACACCCTGGACGAACTGGCGGCGCAGGACCTGTCTCTGGGCATCATTTCCAATTCGGACGGGCGGCTGGAGTGGAGGCTGGACGAGATCGGCATCCTCGACCGGTTTGACTTCGTCATCGACTCGGCTATCGTGGGTATCAGCAAGCCGGACCGGAGGATCTTCGAGGACGCGCTCAACAGAAGCTCTCTGTCGCCGGAGGAAGCGATATACGTCGGCGACTACTACGAGGTCGACGTGCGCGGGGCGAGGGCGGCCGGCATGCTGCCGGTGCTCTTCGACCCGGTCGGGGCCTACGACGAAGTCGACTGCGAGGTCATAACGCGACTGAAAGACATCGTCGACGTCGTTGCCGGACAGACGGGCGAGGCTGGTTGGGCCAGCGACGAGGATGAGGACGACGAGATCTGAGCGGACCGTCGCACAACGGGACTACTGCGCAGCGCGCGTGAGGCACCATTGGACAGCATCATCAACATACTCCGAATCCCTGTCACGATAGCCATCCTGCTCTTCTCCGTGATAATCCACGAGGTTTCGCACGGCGTGGTGGCGGAGAAGCTGGGTGACCCCACGGCCAGGAGACAGGGCAGGATAACCCTGAACCCGATACCCCACATCGACCTCGTGGGGAGCATCATTCTGCCGGCGATAGCAGTGATAATGCACCTCCCGCTTCTGGGCTGGGCGAAGCCCGTCCCGATCGACATACGTCAGTTCAAGGATCCGATGAGGGACTTCGCCATAACGGCCATGGCCGGACCCGTCTCGAACCTGGCGCAGGTCATGGTCTACTCGCTCGTCTTCCACGTGTCGCTGTCGTTCGGATGGCTGTTCGCCGCGACCATTGCCTCGTGGGGCATATACATCAACCTCCTTCTGGCCCTCTTCAATCTTCTGCCCATCCCGCCGCTCGACGGGTCCCGCCTGATAGCGGCCGCTCTGCCTCGGGACATGGGCTGGCAGTTCCTGAGCATCGGACGTTATGGATTCATGATCCTGATGCTTCTCATCTTCTCGGGGGTCCTGAGGCCACTCTGGGCGCTTGTGGGGATACTGCACTCGGCCATCGTCCACTAGGAGTTTGACCCCGTAATCCCGCAGACGGGGAGACGACCCCCATTGGCGGGAGTTTCTTCATCTATGCGGATCGACCATCGATCCAGACGGGGGCGCCGGAGGTTGTGGGACCGGCCCGGCCGCTGTGGGTCTCCGGGTGCAGCGCGGGCCGCCCCAGAGCATCGTCCCCTGCCTGCTCGTCACGTCCGGCACAGCACCGCCATCCGTCTGAGATTCAGCGCCGTGGTCACCAGCACCCACTCCCCCGAGGCTTTGCGCTGACCACGCAGGCTGAACTGCCGGAACCCAAGCACCGACTTGATCCACCCGACCACCGGCTCGACCGTGTGCTTCCGCTTCCGGTACCGTTGCCGGCCCTTCTTCGTCAGAAGCTTCC
>JBDRTQ010000359.1:0-12033 GCA_043823885.1 Candidatus Eiseniibacteriota bacterium
TTCCCTCCCGCGAGATGAAATTGATCGCGGCGGGCGTCTCCTTCTCCGCCGCCATGATCAGGTCTCCCTCGTTCTCCCTCGTCTCGTCATCCACCACGATGACCATCCTGCCCTGCCGGATGTCCTCTATCGCGGCCTCCACCCTCTCGCGATCTTCCTTCATAGTTGTCACCCCGTGAATCCCAGTTGTCACCCCGTGAATCCCAGTTCCCTGAGCCGCTTCTCCGTCAGCCCTCCGCCGCTCTCGCCGCGCGCTTCCGGCTCACCGTCCTCCACGCCACTCCTGAGGAGCTTCTCCTGATGCTTGGCCAGGAGATCCGCCTCTACGTTGACCCTCGTACCGGGGCGGTACGTTCCTGCCAGGGTGGCTCGGAGCGTCTCCGGGATGAGGGCGACTGTCACGTGCGAGCCCGACACTTCCGCGACGGTCAGGCTGATGCCGTCGACAGCTATCGAGCCTCTCGCCACAACGTACCTGGACAGACCCTCCGGCAGCTCAAGCGAGAGGCGGGCTCCGTTCGCGTCACGTCTGAGCGCCGTCACGCGCGCGACCCCGTCGACGTGTCCCGCGACCATGTGGCCTCCGAGCCTGTCGCCCAGTCTGAGCGCCCGCTCCAGGTTGACCTCACTGCCGCCTCGTAACTCCCCGATCGTGGTGACCGACAGCGTCTGCCGGACGACGTCCACCTCGAAACCGGAGGCGTCCGAGCGCACGACGGTCTGGCAGACTCCGTTCACCGACACGCTCTCGCCGCGCTCCAGTTCAGACGCGAAGGGCGCCGACATGCGAACGGTGGCGCCGCCGCTCGCCCTGCGGACACGCACCACTCTGCCTACGCTCTCGACCAATCCAGTGAACACGTCAGTCCTCCTCGCCCGGCCCGGCGTCCGCCGTGAGCAGGTCCGCCTCGAACAGGCAGTCCCCGCCGATCTCCGTCCAGCGTCCTCCGGTGAATCTCGAATGTTCGCCCCACCAGCGCTCGTCGAGCGCCGCCAGCGCCGGCAGGCCGGCCGCGCCGTAGAGCCTGGGAGCCATGAAGAAGGCCACGCGGTCCACGAGTCCATCAGACAAGAGCGAAGTGGCCACCGAGGCGCCCCCCTCGGCAAGGACAGCGATGAGTCCCTCCGAGGCGGCGCGCTTCAGAACGTCTCGAAGCTCGAGCCTCCCGTCCGACTCCTTGCAGCGCCAGACCTCGACGCCGTCTTCCTCGAGGGTGTTGCTCGTCGAGTCGCTCGCGCTCTCGGCGCACGCCACGATGGTCCTGAACTCGCGGGCGCCCGCGACCGCCGCGGAATCCCTTGGAACCCGGAGGTGGGTGTCCAGCACAAGCCTGGCGGGCTGCCGCCCGTCGTCCGCGTCGGTTCCCTCGCCGCTCGGCCCCCTGGCCGTGAGTCGGGGGTTGTCCGCGAGCACCGTGCCGACACCGACCATCACACAGTCGGTCTCCGCCCGCATCGTGTGGACCACCGCGCGCGATGCGCGCGACGAGGTCCATCTGGGGCCCCCGGGAGGGGGCGCGATCCGTCCGTCCAGCGAGAGCGCCAGCTTGAGCGTCGTGAACGGCAACGCCGTGCTTCGGTCCTTGAAGTAGGGCGCGTTCAGCGCCCGCGCCTCGTCGTGCATCAGGCCGAGGTCCACTTCGAGACCCGCCTCCCGGAGGATGGACAGGCCCCGTCCAGCGACCTTGGGGTTCGGATCCTCGATGGGAACCACGGTCCTCCCGATGCCCGCCGTGAGTATCGCGTCGGTGCAGGGCGGCGTGTTTCCCGATATGGAACATGGTTCAAGCGTCACGTAGAGCGTCGCCCCGGACGTCTTCGGTCCGGCCTCGGCGATGGCGTTGACCTCTGCGTGAGGTCCTCCGTACCGCTCGTGGTACCCCGCTCCCACGACCTCGCCGTCCTTGACGATCACGGCGCCGACGACCGGATTCGGGCTGGTCGCTCCCCGGCCGCGCTTCGCGAGTTCGAACGCCCGCTCCATGAACGCGGAGTCGCGCTGGTCGAAGGTCGTCTTCGGGTCTCCGGCGAGAGTGCTCACGCCTCTGTCCCTCCTGGGGTGATGCCGCCCCCTGGCGCTGCCGCCGGCGGACAACAGAAAAGCGCCCCGTACATCCCTCGGGGCGCTCAAGGGGCACAGGAAGAGACTCACCTCCCGTGCCGGTTCCTTCTACCATCCAGACTTTCACTGTCGGCGCCTGGATTTCACAGGCTCTGCGGATCGCTCCGCTCGCGGGCTGTAACCGCCGGTGGGGACTTGCACCCCGCCCCGAAGGAACATGTATTCAGATGTCACCTGACAATCTACCACCTGCGGGGGGCGGTGTCAAGCCGCCTCGGGACCCTCTCCATCAACGCCCAGAAGCCCCCTCGCGAACGCTGAGGCGTCGAACGGCTCGATATCGTCGATGGACTCGCCCGTGCCCACATACCTGACAGGGACCGCAAGCTCCTTAGCTATCGCGACCACGATACCGCCTCGCGCCGTGCCGTCCAGCTTCGTCAGCACGAGCCCCGTCAGGCCCAGCGTCTCGTCGAACATCCTCGCCTGTGACAGCGCGTTCTGACCGGTGTTCGCGTCGATCACCAGAAGGACCTCGTGGGGCGCGCCGGCGAGCCGTCTGCCCAGCACACGCCTGACCTTCTCCAGTTCCAGCATGAGATTCTTCTGAGTGTGGAGCCGGCCCGCCGTGTCGACCATCAGCACGTCCGCGGAACGGGCGATCGCCGCATCGAGCGCGTCATACGCCACGGCGGCCGCGTCGCCTCCGAGCTGTCCCCCGACGAACTGGGCGCCACTCCGCTCAGCCCAGATGGCCAGCTGCTCGGTGGCAGCGGCTCTGAACGTGTCGCCCGCCGCGAGGATCACCTTGCGCCCGTCGTCGATGTGGAGCTTCGCGAGCTTGCCGACCGTGGTCGTCTTGCCGACGCCGTTGACCCCGGCGATCATAATGACGAGAGGCGCCCCGGGTTGCCCCCGGGTGCCTTCATTCTCTGCCGCGCGCAACGTCGTCTCGATCTCGAGCGCGAGGAACTCCTTGACCTCGGCTTCCGACCCGCCGCCCGCACTGAAACGCCGCCCGAGGGCTTCGACGAGACGAAGAGCCGTTTCGACGCCCAGGTCGGCGGCAATCAGGGTCTCCTCTACCGACTCCAGCGCCGCACTGTCGACGCCGGCGCCCCTGCCCAGAGCTGCCCTGATTCCCTCTGTGATCGCGCGTCTGGTCTTGGCCAGGCCGTCACGCAGCCTCGAGAACCGGTTCCTCACTACCCACCTCTTCCCGTGCGGCCTCGAGATTGACGGAGACGACCTTCGACACGCCCGACTCCTCCATGGTGATGCCGTAGAGCCGGTCGGCCTCCTTCATGGTCGCCTTGTTGTGCGTGATGATGATGAACTGCGTCCGCGCCGAGAACTCTCTCAGCATACGGACGAACCGCTGGACGTTCGCGTCGTCGAGCGGCGCGTCGACCTCGTCCAGAATGCAGAACGGAGAAGGCTTGACGAGGTAGATCGCGAACAGGAGCGCGATGGCCGTCAGCGCCCTCTCTCCACCCGAGAGCAGCGAGAGACGCCCGAGCCTCTTCTCACGGGGCGACGCCACTATCTCGATCGCGGAATCGAGGGGATCGGTCGGATCTGCAAGCCTCAGATCGGCGTCGCCGCCCTCGAACAACCTCTGGAACATCAGGATGAAGTTCTGCCTGACGAGCTCGAACGTTTCCAGGAACATGTCCCTCGCGGTGCCGTTGATCTTGTGGATGGCCGCCTTCAGCGACTCCTTTGACTTCTCCAGATCGTCGTACTGCCCCGTGAGGAACTCGAGACGCTTGCTCTCTTCATCATACTCGTCGAGGGCCAGCAGATTGACGGGCCCCATCGCGCGCAGACGGGCCTTGAGCCGCTCTATCTCCTCCTTGGCCCTTGGCGCGTCGAAAGGAGGTTCCCCCTCCTCGCTGTGAAGGTCGCCGAGTTCCTGAACGTCGGCGGAGTACTCGTCGCGAAGCCTCTCGCGAAGTGCCTCGAACCGGCTCCTGAGCTCGGTGTCCTTGAGCTCGATCTCGTGCAGCTCGGACTGAGCCCTGTCCCGCGCCTCTCGGGACGACCTTGTGTCGCCGTCGAGCTTGTCTATGTGCGCGCGAAGCGCTCTGACCGCGTTGCGCATCGTGTCTCTGTCGCGCTCGAGCGCGCTCTTCTCAGTGTTCAGACCGGACAGCACCTCGCCGTCGGCCGCGTTGCGCGTGCCCAGTTCCGCGACGGTGCGAAGATGCTGCTCGCGCTCCTCCGTCTTCTTCTCTATGGAGCTTCTCGACGTTCTGACGCTCTCGCCCAGCTGTGCGTGCTCGCCCTTCAGCTGGGTGACCTCCACCCTTACGGCAGCGGCACAGATCTCGGCCTGCTTCTCTTCTTCGGCCGCCCTGGTGCGTTCCCGCTCGGCCAACCTGAAGTTCCGCTCGAGTTCGCCCAGCGTCTCGCCCAGTTCGTCCTCACCTTTCGACAGATGAGAGAGGCGACTCGCGAGCGCGGTGAGGTCCCGCTTGGTCGACTCCATTCTGACGCCCAGGGCGTCCCTGTTCGCGGCCAGGCGCGATACGCTGTCCGACAGGTTCGTCTTCCCAAGCTCGAGTTCGGTCAGCTCTCGCTTCGCGTCCCAGAGCTGTGCCTCGGCCCATTCGGCCGCGGCCTCGGCCTTCTCCGCCGCCGCAGACGCATCCGCGAGTCCCGACTCGGACTTCTCCTCGTTCTGCCTGGCTTCGGCCAGACGCGTCGTCAGCTCCGCGACGGCGCGCTCCGCAGCCTCGAGACGTTCGGCCCGGCGCAGGAGGCCGGCCTCCTCGTTCCCCGGACGACCACCGGACAGGACGCCGGCCGCTGTGACCATGTCACCCGCCGGCGTGACGAAAGCGAGCTCGCGCGCATCCTCACGCGTCCTGAGCGTCAGGGCGGTGTCGAGGTCGCGCACGATCACTACGCCCTCGAGCAGGAACTGCGGAAGCGGTCCCAGCGAGGCGTCACAGCTGACGAAGTCTGACGCGAGTCCGACCACTCCGTCCGACGAAAGCACACCGTCGGGCGGGCGCTCGGACCGAATGCCGACAAGTTCCGAAACCGGGATGAACGTCGCCTTGCCGAGCGAGCCCCTCGAGAGGTGCCCCATCGCGTTGCGCGCCGACTCAACGTCGCGTGTGACGACGTACTGAACCGCGCCGCCGAGCGCCGTCTCGATGGCGCCGCCCATGCCCTGGCCGACAGAGAGAACGTCCGCCACCGTCCCGACGAGACCCGCGACCGAGCCGGCCTCATCCGAGAGGAGCGAGCGGACCCCGTCCTGGAAGCCGCCGTAGCCGTCCCTGATCTCGGAGAGCAGCTGTTTCTTGTGCTCCGCGGCGTCGAGTTCGCCCTCGAGCTTCGTCTTCCGCTCGCGCGCGCTCAGCAGGTTCTCCCTGGCGCCGTCCAGAGCCGCGATAGCAGATTTGTGAGCCGCCCCCGCGTCGTGCGCGCCGCCGCGCAGTCGCTTCTCGGATTCGAGGCCAGTCAGTATGTGCTCTTCCTTGTCGGCGAGCGTCGCTCTGCTCCGGCTCAGTTCGGCCTCGAGAGCGACGTGCTCCTGCATCAGGTCGTCAAGGCGCGTCCGGTAGCTCTCGAGCTCGCCCTTGAGTCCCGCCGAACTTTCCAGCCCCTCGAGGCGCGTCTGCTTCTTGCCGTCGAGTAGTTCCTTCAGCCTGCGATGTTTCTTCTCGACCTCGGAAGCTCCCTCGGTCACCGACGACAGCTCGCCTTCACGCTCCTCGGCTCGCGAGACAGCTTCCTTGATCTGGTCTTCGAGCCGTGCCGCCCTCGCGAGGGCGAGAGACAGATTGGCACGAATGTCGGTCAGCTCCGTGTCCAGCTCGGCCACACGGCGTTCGGAGGCGTTTCGCCTCTCCGTTCCCACGAGGAGGCCGTCCGCGATCGAGCGCGAGCGCGCGTCGAGCTCAGCGATCTCGATCTCGAGGCTCCCGAGCGCCTCTTCCTTGTCGTGACGTTCAGTTCGTACGCCCATGCCGTCGCGTTCGGAACTGGACAACACGTCGTCGCACTCATGTATCGACCGGCGCAGCTCGGAGATCCGTCCGGCCGATTCGTTCTTGCGGGTCTGCCAGTCGGCGTACTGCCGTCTGCCCAGCGCGATATCGAGTTCCCTGAGTTCGTCGGTGAAGCGGCGATGCCGCCTGGCCTGAGCGAGCTGACGCTTCAGCGACCTCACCTGCTTCTCGACCTCGCTGATAATGTCGGACACGCGCTGCATGTCGGTCTCGGTGGCCTCGAGCTTGTTGAGCGCGGACCTCTTGCGGACCTTGTACTTCATGATGCCCGCTGCTTCCTCGAACATGAAGCGGCGGTGTCCGGTGGAATCCGAGAGGATCGAATCGACCATCTTCCGCTCGATGAGCGAATAGGTTCGCGTGCCGACCCCGGTGTCCAGGAACAGGTCCGTGATATCCCTGAGGCGACACGGTGTCTTGTTGAGGAGATACTCGCTCTCGCCGGACCTGAATACGCGACGTCCGATGACCACCTCGGAGTAGTCGGTCGGAAGGTAGCCCTCGGAGTTGTCGATGGTCAGGGCCACTTCGGCCATACCGAGGCGGCGACGTTGCTTGGTGCCGTTGAAGATGACGTCGGCCATGTTGGAGCCACGCAGCTCCGCGGCGCTCTGCTCGCCGAGGACCCACCTGATGGCGTCGGCAACGTTCGTCTTCCCGCACCCGTTCGGCCCGACGACACAGGTCATGCCCGGGCCGAACTCCAGACCAAGTTTGTGCGCGAACGACTTGAACCCGAAGATGTCCAGCTGCTTGAGGTACACCGCCCCTCCTTGCTCGCTATTCGCCTTGTGGTGCGCGCTCTATCCAGGCACCTTCATACCCGAAACTTCTGATTGTGTCAAGGACCGCGCGGGCTCGCGCCAGCGTCGGGTATCCACCGGACACCAGCACGCGGAACCAGGTTCCCCTGCCCGCTACTTCCGCCGCCGCCACTTCGGCCACGACGCCCAGCTCGCCGAGTTCGGTCGCCTCGACCTCCGCCGCCGCTTCGCGGTGGTGCGAGCTGACCATGATCCTGTAGGGCCCGCCCGGCCCGCTCACGGCCCCGCCGATCACGGCGTCTCCAACCTGCGGCTGGTCCGTCGGAGGAACGACGGCACTGTCCACGCCGCCCTCATTGCCCGACTTGACGGACTCCACTGGCGCTGTTGCGGGAGCCCCCGTCGCTCCCTCCCCGCCGGGGGCCGACGCCTCTTCGCTCGTGCCACCCTGTAGAGTGGTCCCCCCGACCGTCTCGGCCGAAGCCGCTGCGCCGTCACCGCCGGACTCCGAGTCGGCCGCTTCGGTCACCAACTCCTGCCCCGTCGGAAGGGACCGGTCGGTGCGGGACTGGAACCTGCGCTGTCCGTCCATGGACCACCAGATGACCGTCGCTATCACGAGTATCACTGCGACGGCAACAGTGGAGGCCAGATGATCAGGCCGCTTTCGTTCCGCTGAGGACGCACCCAGCACGATGGGCGCGTGCCGTGGCTCCTCGGTGACGTCGGCTCCGTCCTCACGTTCGTGTTCGGTCGACTCGAGAAGCGATGGCGCCGGCTCCTGTGCCGTCGTCTCCGCGTCCACGGGCTCGCCGGGCTGCCCGTGCGTCGTCAGGACGATCGGCAGGCCCACGGACGGCTCGCCCGCCCTGTCGGTGCCGGCCGCCTTCTCGTCCCTGTTGCGGACGTGGACTCCCGTCGTCCTGACGCCTTCGATGGACGTCGCGAGAGATTCGATGTCGGCGACGCTGTCGGCGATGCAGACGGCAGCGTCGAGCACCCCGGACGTCGACGAAAGGCGAGCCTGAGGCACGAGAACGAGAACCAGAGCCTCGTCCGCAAGCCCCCGGAGGACGCTGGACAGCTTCCCGCCATCGAACACGCTGTCGACCGACAGCGGATGTGAGCCCGTCGTTACGATGCTGACCCCGGGCGATAGCGTGCGCCTGACGACCGCCGGCGGTGACACTCCGAACAGGACGGCGTCCACCAGACCCTCGTCTCCGTCCTCCGGTAGTGGCTTCCCGAGAACGGGGCGCTCGACGGACGCGTCCACGAGGACGACGGTTCTCCCCCTGTCGCCCAGCCACGCGGCGGCGGCCGCCGCGATGCGGGCGGTCTCCGGCATGTCCGGACCTGAGAAAGCGACGACGCCATTCACAGCATCGATGGACCGCTCGATCGCAGGCATCCAGCCGTCGAGCGCATCGTCCACCACCGGTCGCACGAGGACGGGCGACGGCGCGCTGCCGGCACGCTCCAGGGCCACACTCCCGGAGAGCACTCCGGACTCCCGAAGTCGGTCCAGTTCCCGTGCGGCCTCATCTGACGCGGGTGTGTAGTCCACTGCTATTTCTCCCCGAACGCGCGGATCAGGGCCTCGACGACGGCGCCGTCCTGGTCCTCCCGGACGGTTCTCAAGTCGATGACTATGCGGTCGTCCTGGGTGCGCGCCACGACGGCCGGCGATGCAGTGAGCATCGCGGCGGTGACCGATCCAGCTGTGACGCTCCCACGCGGTTCTATCTCGACTCCCCTGCTGGGAATTATTATCTCCGGGGCGGCGCCCCCGCCCACCCGCCCCTCCAGCTCTCGGGTCGATATCCGCGCCCCCTCGCCCAGGGCGGCCGAAAGGGACTCGGCCATTCGTTCGGCCCTTCCGGCAAGCGCGTCGAGAGGCGCCAGGATCGCCGACAGCACGGGGACCGATGTCTCGGCGTCACCGCGCAGGTAGCTCGTGAGCGTTGCCGACAGGGCGGCCAGGGTCAGCTTGCCCGGGCGAAGCGCTCGCATCAGGGGGTTCGCCCTCATGCGCGAGATGGCGTTCTCCGTGCCCACCGCGATGCCGGCCTGCGGTCCGCCGAGGATCTTGTCGCCGCTGAAGGTCGAGACCGTCGCGCCGGCCGCGACGCTGTCGGCCACCGTCATCTCGCCAGGAAGCCCGAGCCTCGCAGGATCGACGAGGATGCCGCTTCCGAGGTCGTGGATAACGGGAATGCCGAAGCGCTCTCCCAGCGAGGCCAGCTCACCCAGCGAGACTCGCTCTACGAATCCCGAGATCGAGTAGTTGCTCCAGTGCGCCGACATGAGCGCCCCGGTGCTGCTCCGTATCGCGTCACGGAAATCCGACAGATGCGTGCGGTTCGTTGTTCCGACCTCGACCATGCGCGAGCCGCTGCGCTCGAACACGTCCGGGAGCCTGAACGAGCCACCGATCTCTATCAGTTCGCTGCGCGAGATGACGACCTCGCGCCCTGTGGCCAAGGTGTTCAGAACCAGCAGGACGGCCGCCGCGTTGTTGTTCACGACGAGAGCGTCTTCAGCACCGGTCAGCTCGCACAGCGCGTCCCTGACCAGGTAATCCCTCTTCCCGCGAGTTCCCCTGATGAGGTCGTACTCCAGATTCGAGTACCCCCGCGCAACCTCTGCGACCGCCGCCACGGCCTCTTCAGAGAGCGGTGCTCTCCCCAGATTGGTGTGAACGATCACGCCCGTGGCGTTGATGACCGGCACGAGGCCACGGGCAGGCGAACGCAGCACCTCGGCCTCCACCTCACTGAGAATGCCGGCGCGTATGTCTCCGGGAAAGTCTCCGTGGTGCCCCTCGCCGGCCAGCATTGCCGCGCGCTCGCGTTCGAGGACTTCCCTGACGAGGCGGGTCAGCATGGGCGTCGGCTGAATCGCGTGAAGGTCCCTCTCCTCGAGGTGAGCCAGCACCGCATCGACGGACGGAATCGCGCTCAGTCTGCTCTTGTCGGTCATGGCTCAGCGCACACGCCGCCTGAGGCCTGCGCGTCCCTTTCCTGGCAGGTCGCCGGTGCGGTCTCCCGCACCGCAAAACGGCCGCTTCGGAACGCGGCCAAGAGTAGTCGGTGGTGGCGTCAGAGTATCCGCCCGTGAACGGGTGGTCAAGGGGTTTTGCCCGCGTAACTCGCTGAGGGCCCGTCCCGTAGCGCCGGACTGGTCGCGGTTCGCCCGGGGCACCCTGCAAGCGCCTGCGTGCATGATGCTCCTCCGCGGCGAATCGCCCTGCAGGAGCGTCGCCGTCGGCCTCGCCCGGGTGCCCCAAGCAGGCCCGCTGGCCCTCTAATCCCCCGCTACCGTGCCAGTTACGCCCGCGTCGCATCCGGCTTGGCACATCACTTGCACGAGCAAGGGGCGAGAGGGACCCCCGGAGAAGGTTGCGGGGACTGTGGACGCATGAGCGCGGACGCAACCAAGGAGGGAAACGAGACGCAAGTTGTTACATCCGGGGCACGAGACGTGCCCGGCGCGAGGCGCAGTGAACGAGAGGGAGTGCGACGATCCCTCTCACGACCCAGGGCTTCAACATGGAGTTAGAAGCGATGCTTAAGAGAACGCTTTGTGTGCTGACAGTCGTTGTCGCCGTGTTCGCACTTGCTGCGACCGCGAGCGCGCGGAAGACCGTTGCCGACTACACCGAGCAGATCGACGTGAACGGCTCGCGCAGCCCCGTCATCCTGTATTTCGATGACATGGAGGGCGGCGTCGCGGGTTGGACGTCCACCGACAACACCGCAACCTCGGTGCCTCACTTCCACCTGGACGCCTACATGGCCTACGAGCCGCCCACTAGCAGAGGGCGCGCCCTGTCGTGGTGGTGTGGCAGCTTCGACTTCGATGCGGACGGTGGCTACGGCAACAGCTGGGATGACAGGCTGGTCATTCCTGAGCTGGACCTGACCGGTTCCACGTATCCTATCCTGACCTACGCGTTCCGTCATCACTCCGAGATCGGCTACGACTACACGTACGTGCAGGCGGAGAGCCTCGGCGCGTACGTGAACCTGAACCGCGGCTACGACGGTCTCCAGGGCTGGACCGACATCGGCGTCTACGGCTTCATCCTTCTCACGTACGACAACCCGCTCCGCGCGCGCTTCCGCTTCCTGTCGGACGGCGCCTGGTCGGACCAGGATGGTCTGTATGCGTCGGTCGGTGGTGGCTTCGCGTGCGACAACGTCAAGGTGTTCGACTACTTCAGCGGTTACGTGTATTTCTACGATGACGGCGAGACCGGCGGCCTCTGCGTCCCCGGCATCCCGTCTTCGGCAGGCGACTGGTGGCACATCATCGACCGCGCGTGTCCTGCCTACAGCGACCCGCACAGCTGGTGGTGTGGCGACGACGCCGATACGTCCCTGACGCCTCCGAACCTCAACAACTCGCTGATCTCCCCCGCCGTGAGCATCGTGGGAAGCGCGACGTGCACGCTGCGCATGCTGCTGCATGCCGAGATTCCGACGGTCGACAACGACTACTGGACAGAGGAAGTCAGCGTGGACGGCGGCGGCAGCTGGACCATGACCGCCGCGTTCTGGGGCGACTTCGGCCAGTGCGACGGATGGGGCACGAGCGGGATCAACGGTTACGACATCAGCCCGCTGCTGCCGGGAACGGCGTTCCGGTACAAGATCACGTTCTACTCGACCGACAACGGTTGCGGTCCGGGTGCCGCCGGCGGCGCCGGCATAATGCTGGACGACACCTGGCTCGAGGACTGGACCGGTTCGCCGGTCGAGGAGCAGAGCTGGGGCAGCATAAAGGCCATGTATCGCTAGTCCCCACAGAGGCGATCTGAAAGGAACGAGGGGCGGCCGTCAAGGCCGCCCCTCGTTTCGTCTGAGGTCCGCAGTCCGGCGCCCGGGCCGGCGCGCCGACGCTACAGGTATCTCAGGAGGACGTACGCCGTCGTGACCAGCAGGCACAGCACCGTCACGGGTACACCCATCCGCGCGTAGGTGGCGAACGAGAGCGGCTCCCGCTCCTTGCACGAAAGACCTACCACCGCCATGTTCGCCGCCGCACCGACCACCGTCGCGTTTCCCCCGAGGCACGCGCCGGCTGCCAGCGCCCACCAGAAGCCCAGCGCGACGCCGGCGTCGGACGCGCCCAGGTGATTGACCATGATCTGCACCATGGGTATCAGCACGGTGACCGT
>JBDRTQ010000360.1:0-2286 GCA_043823885.1 Candidatus Eiseniibacteriota bacterium
CGCGGCTGCCGGCCTTGGAGTCGGTGCCCGACATGTTGAACCCGCCGAACGGGTGGACATCGACGAGCGCGCCGGTGCACTTCCTGTTCAGGTAGAGGTTCCCGACGTGGAACTCGCACCGCGCCCGCGCGAGCTTCTCTACGTCCCTGGTATAGACGGCGCCCGTCAGCCCGTACTCGGTGTCGTTGGCGATCCTGATGGCGTCATCGAAGTCCTGCGCCTTGATGACCGCGCAGACCGGGCCGAAGATCTCTTCCTGCCCGATGGTGTCCCTCGAACGCACGCCGGCGATGATGGTCGGCTCGACGAAGAAGCCGTTGCCGGCGTCCTTCGCGGGGCCGCCGCCGAGCAGGACCTTCCCGCCTTCCTTTTTCGCGACCTCGATGTACTTGAGCATGGAGTCCATCGCCTTCCGGTTGATGACGGGCCCCATGTAGTTGCCCTGGTCCCTGGCCGGACCGATGGTGATCTTCTGCGTCTCCGCGACGAACTTCGAGAGGAACTCGTCGTAGACGTCCGCGACGACGATCACGCGGGAGCACGCGGAGCACTTCTGCCCCTGGAACCCGAATGCCGCCGCCGTGGCGCCTCTCGCGGCCGAGTAGATGTCGGCGTCGGAATCGACGACGATGGCGTCCTTTCCACCCATCTCGGCGATGACGCGCTTGATCCATATCTGGCCGGGCTGCGTCTTCGCGGCGAGTTCGACGATGCCGAGCCCCACCGCGCGCGAGCCCGTGAACGAGATGAACCTGGTCCGGGGATGGCTCACGAGCGTGTCCCCGACCGTTCCGCCGCTGCCCGGGAAGAAGTTCAGGACGCCGGCCGGAAGCTTGGCCTCCTCCATGATTTCCATGAATTTGTAGCCGATGAGAGGCGAGTCGCTGGCGGGCTTGAGAACCACCGTGTTGCCGGCAGCTATCGCCGCGGACGACATGCCGACCAGGATGGCCAGCGGGAAGTTCCAAGGAGGTATGACCACGCCCACTCCGAGCGGGATGTAGAAGTACTCGTTCTGCTCGCCGGGATACGGAGTGAGTTCCTGAGGCTCGTCGTACCTGATGGCCTCGCGGGCGTAGAATTCGAGAAAGTCGATGGCCTCGCACACGTCGCTGTCCGCCTCGATCCAGTTCTTCCCTTCTTCCAGCACCATTGTCGCACCGAGTTCGATCCTGCGCCGCCGCATGATCTCGGCGGCCTTGAAGAGGTACTCCGCGCGCTCGTCGGCGGGAACGTGCTGCCACGTCTCGAAGGCCATGTCGGCCGCCCTGATCGCCTTCTCGGCCAGCTCGGGCGTTCCCTTCTGGAAGGCACCCAGCACCATGTCTTTGTCGGACGGATTGAAGGTCTTGAGGAGCCCCTCTCCCTTCACCCGCTCGCCGTTGATGACGAGGTCGTACTCCTTCCCCGCCTCGCTCTCGACCTTGGCGATCGCCGCGGCCATGGCCTTCTTC
Organism: Candidatus Eiseniibacteriota bacterium; assembly: GCA_043823885.1. Lineage (GTDB taxonomy): Bacteria > Joyebacterota > Joyebacteria > Joyebacterales > Joyebacteraceae > JALGZG01. The sequence continues at coordinate 1,455 of JBDRTQ010000360.1, forward strand.
TGGGTATCATCCTCGAACGTGTAGACCTCGCAATTGGTGAACTCCGGTCTCATGTCTCGCTCCTCGATGGCTTGCCTGCGTGTGATTGACAGGAGAGCAGACATAGTACAGCAGCGCGGGGGCCCTTTCAAGTCTCAAGGCCCCCGCGCTCTGGTGTTTATCGTGCAGAACCGCCTATCTCAAATGGACGAGCCTGGTCGTGGCCGCGGACACCCCGTCGGCCGCCCGCACGAAGTAGACGCCCGACGCGACCCTCTCCCCGACGCCGTCGGTGCCGTCCCAGGTCACGGAACACGTCCTGTCCGCGTCCGGCACGGCGCGGAACTCGCGCACCAGACGTCCCGATACGTCGCTGACCGTCACGGCGACCGATTCGCCGGACGGCGCGAGAACGTGGAGCAGCGCTTCGCCGCGTGACGGATTGGGGCTGGGAGGGAACAGGTGCAGGGAGGCGATCGCGCCGTCGTCGGGAACGCCGACGAACGCGGTGTCGACGATCGACGTGTAGACGTCCTGGTGGCCGTCCCGCGTGTCGGTCCACACGGGGTGGACGCGACTTGACGACGTCGCGGCGAGCCCGATGTACTCGCCGATGATACCGGCTCTGCCGCTGCCGGCGGTCGGGTCGGACGATACCGTCGTCACGCGCACGTTCGGCTCGAACGTCAGTCCGCCGTCGAACGACTGGGCGAGGTACACGTCCATCAGGAAGTTCGAGGGGTCGTTCCTTCTGTCGTAGAAGACAACGTTGACCGCTCCGTCTTCGCTGACGACCGTCCACGGGTGAAACTGGTCGCACCCGTTCCAGACGGCGTCGTCGTTCACCCGGACC
>JBDRTQ010000361.1:0-4912 GCA_043823885.1 Candidatus Eiseniibacteriota bacterium
GACGATCTACAAGGCGCTCTACTACTCCGAGTCGGACGCGCTCGAGGGACTGCCCGGAGCCGACGACTGGAACTCGCCCGACGTCAACTGGGAGAACACGTTCTCGGCGGGGATCACGGACTATATCGTGGTCAATCTCTACCTGCAGCTGCTGTACGACAAGCAGATCGACGAAGATGTACGGCTCAAGGAGACGCTCTCGCTGGGGTTCACGTTCAGACTGCTGTAAACTGCGGTACGGACGTTTTACAGTGCGTGTCAGGCTCGATGCTTGCAACCGTTCCCTGAGTTCGGGTGGAGTACTGCAGAGTGGAGTACTGCAAGTGGAGTACTGCAGTGGAGTACTGCAGACTTGACAGCGCGCATGCGGACCGGTATATTCCCGATTCATCTTATGAGCAGCCACGCGCAGACAGAAGCCTCGTTGGCCACCGTGCTCTCGGGCCGTTTCGTCCGCCTCCCTCGGACGGTGCGTTTCTATGTATGGCTGTCCGCGGTCGTCCTCACGCTCGTCATAGCCTCCGGCATCGCGGTCAGTCACGTCCGAGTGTCAAGCAACGTTGAGCTGAACGCTCGAGCCCCGATGTTCACTCAGCTCTCCCCCTGGGGGCGCGTGCTCGGCGAGACGGACAGCGACTATCTCAAATCGAGCTTCGACGTCATAGGCGTGGTGACCCCGGTTCCGGAGGGCACCGCCAGCTACGACTACATCGCCGACGCAGGGCGTGACCTGGAGTCCATCGCCATGGAGTACGGCATCGACATGGACCTTCTCGCCAGCGCGAACCGCGTGAGCTACGCGCGTGTTCCCCGGCGCAAGGTCGAGGTCCGGCTGCCGTTGCTCTACTCGCGCGAACGCAGTTGGGATCGCTCGCTCGAGTTCCTCTACCCCATCTCGAAGAGCGCTCCGATCGGCGGGAACGGCAAGGCGAAGCAGGGCGCACCGGTCATCACGCGTCACGCCGTCGCCTCGGGCGAATGCCTGTGGAACATCGCCAGAAAGTACGACGTTCGCATGGAAACGATCGTCGCGATGAACGACCTGCCCAGCGCGCGGTACCTTCGCCCCGGGCAGATCCTGGAGGTGCCCGACACGGACGGGACCTACGTCAAGCTTAAGAAGGGCGACACGATAACCGGGATATGCAAGAAGTACGAGGTCGACCTGACCGACCTGGTCAACGCCAACCCCGGCGTCGACGTCGGGACCGTGCAGATCGGTGAGAAGCTCTTCATCCCCGGCTCGGGCGCACTCGCTCAGCTCTTCAGATTCGGTTGGCCGGTTTCCGGAAGGATCTCGGGACGCTACGGCATGAGACTGCATCCGATCTACCGCCGGCGCATGATGCACACGGGTCTCGACATCGCGGCGCCGCGCGGCACGTCGATCCGGGCGGCGCTCGGCGGGCGGGTGACCTTCGTCGGCTGGAAGGGCGGCTACGGGAAGACCGTCGTCGTCGAGCATCCGAACGGATACGAGACGCTCTACGGGCTCTGCTCGACGATACTTGTAGAGCGCGGACGGACGGTCAAGAAGGGTGACCGCATCGCCACGGTGGGAACCACGGGCGTATCAACGGGCCCGCACGTTCACTTCGAGGTCAAGAAGAGCGGCAAGCGGACCAACCCGGAGAGCATACTCTACTAACTTGCTCCGGTCGGACGCCGTGGAAGAATACGACAACGCCCCGCCTGAATGGCGGGGCGTTTCTTTCAGCCCGGCGCGACCTAGAGCCCAAGCTCATCGCTGATGCCCTGCATGGACGAGAGCGCTATCCCGACGAACTCCTCCACCGACAGGCCCAGTTCGGAACACGCGGCTATCTGCTCCCGGCTGGCGCCGGCCGCGAAGCGCTTCTCCTTAAGCCGGCGCACGACGAAATCCACGTCGATCCCCGCCAGCTTCCTGTCGGGATGCATGAGCGCGGCGGCGACGATGAGCCCGGTGATCGGGTCGCTGGCGTAGAGCGCTCTGTCCATGGCGCTGTCTCTCGTTACGTGCTCGTTGTGAGCCTTGACGGCGTGGATTATCTCCTCACAGACTCCGAGCTCAGCCAGCATCTCGGCCGAGACCAGACCGTGCCGCTCCGGGTCGTCGGCCGTGTCTTCGTAGTCCAAGTCGTGAAGAAGCCCCGCCAGCGCCCACGACTCTCTGTCCTCCCCGAGCTTCTTTGCGAGACCGACCATCACAGCCTCGGTGGCCAGCATGTGCTTCATTAGATTCTTGTTCCCGCAGTTCCCCTTGACGGCGGCGACCGCCTCGTCTCTGGTCATCGAGCCTCCTATCCAACGTCCATGAACGCCCCGTGGTCCTTGAACCGTCTCCCGGTCGCGTCGAGCACCAGCTTGGCGGCCGGAGTGCTCATCTCCGGATCGGCCGCGACGTAAGCGAATGCGTCGTCTCTCGCATCGACGAGCAGGCGGGAGTCGTGCCCCAGATCCGCCACCGAGAACGTCGGCAGCCCGTGCTGTCTCACACCGAGAAACTCTCCGGGCCCACGCATCTCCAGGTCCTTCTCGGCGATGACGAACCCGTCGTTCGTGTCGGCCAGCACCTGAATGCGCTCGCGCGCCTCGTCGGACGCGGCGCGCCCCACCATCAGTATGCAGTAGGACCGCTGGTCCCCCCTGCCCACGCGGCCCCTGAGCTGGTGGAGTTGCGCGAGCCCGAATCGCTCCGCGTGTTCTATGAGCATCACGGTCGCGTTGGGAATGTCCACCCCGACCTCCACGACCGTCGTCGACACGAGTATGTCGGTGTCTCCCGCCTTGAAGGTCTCCATGACAGCGTCCTTATCCTCCGGCTTCATCCGGCCGTGGACCAGGCCGACGGTGGCGTCGGTGAACACTCGCTCCTTGAGCTTCTCGTACATCTTTGTCGCCGCCGCCAGCTCCATCTTCTCCGACTCCTCGACGAGCGGGTACACGATGAAGATCTGCCGGCCGGCCGCCACCTCGGTCTTCAGGAAATCGTAGACCTTCTTCCTGGCCGCCTCGTCCCTGATGGCGGTCGCGACCCTCTCTCTGCCGGGCGGCATCTCGTCCAGGACCGACACGTCGAGGTCGCCGTAGACGGTGAGCGCGAGCGTCCTCGGGATCGGCGTCGCCGTCATGACGAGGATGTGCGGCGCGCTCCCCTTCCCGCGAAGAGCGGCGCGCTGCACCACGCCGAATCTGTGCTGCTCGTCGACGACTGCAAGCGCGAGGTCTGCGAACGTCGTCCCCTCCTGGATCAGGGCATGCGTCCCCACGATGATCTGCGCCTCTCCGCTCTCTATCAGCCCCAGCGCCTCGTTGCGCTCCCCCGCCTTCATCCCGCCGCGCAGAAGCACCACGCGATCGCCGAGCGGTGAGAGCAGCGCCCTCAGGTTCTCCAGGTGCTGCTCCGCCAGGATCTCCGTCGGCGCCATGATGGCCGCCTGGTGCCCCGCGGCCACGGCCTGATGCATGGCGGACGCGGCCACGGCGGTCTTGCCCGACCCGACGTCGCCCTGAAGCAGCCTGTTCATCGGCGCGCCGCTCCCTATGTCGCCCGCGATCTCACTGATCACGCGCTCCTGGGCGCCTGTGAGCCCGAACGCGAGCGATTCGATCAGTCTCGCGTGTTCGGCGTCGCTCCACGCGATCGGAACCGCGCCGCCGCTGCCCGCCACCTGCCGTTTCCTGAGCGCGACTACCACCTGGAACAGGAAGAATTCCTCGTAGGCCAGCCGCGAGCGGGCCCGCGCCGCGCGCTCGACGGACGACGGGAAGTGTACCTCCGCCATCGATTCCTTGAGGCCCGGGAGCGCCCGCGATGCCAGCACCACCTCCGGCAGAGGGTCGACGAGCTCGTCGAGGAGGCCATCAAGCACCGTCTTGACCAGACTCCGGATGCGCCGCCCGGACAGTTGCCCTATCTGAGAGTACTCGGGCACGATGCGTCCCGCGTGGACCAGTTCCGCAGCCTCATTCTCGTCCATCACCTCGAACGACGGGTTGAGGAACTCGATCCGCCGCGAGAACCTGTCGAACCTCACCTGGCCGCTCACCACTGCCTTGCCGCCGGGCTTGAGCACGGTTTGGAGATAGGGCTGGCCGAACCAGCGCGCGACGATGGCGCCGGTGTCGTCCTCGAAGGCCGCGACGAAGATCTGCATGCGTCCGCGCCGGATGATGTCACACGAGACGACCCGCACGACGACCGTGACGCGGTCGCCCATCCTGAGCGACCCGACGCTCGCGATGTTGGACCAGTCCGCGTAGGTCCTCGGCACGTAATAGAGAAGATCCTCGATCGTCTCGACGCCGGCCCTGGCGAAGAGCGCGACGAACCTGGGGCCTACGCCCTTGAGAAGCCCGACCTTCGATTGGAGAGTGATCTCGGTGGCTATGGCGCCCTCCGGGTTTGACGGGTGGGCCGGCAGCGCTCGCGGCCCCGGCCAGTCGGATTCTAGACCAGCGCGGGCAGGGTGGTCAAGCAGGGGCCCGCGCCGGGGTCCCGCGCGCCGGGCCGCCGCCCCACCCATCCCCCTGACGGGTCTTCAGACCCCGCGCGGGCCTTCCGAAAGGGCTTGCACCCGGTTCCCCCTCGTGCTACATTCTGGTTCTGTCTTGGAAATCAGGAGGAGACACATGTCCAGGAAGTGTGAAGTCTGCGGAAAGCACCCGCAAGTGGGCAACAACGTCAGCCACGCGCACAACGTGACGAAGCGCAGATGGCTGCCCAATCTTCAGCGGGTCAAGATCGTCCAGAACGGCACTCCGAAGAAGATCTTGGTCTGCACGCGGTGCATTCGCTCCGGAGCGATCGACCAGTACAGGAAGAAGGTCGCCGCCTGACGGGTTCAGAGGGGTGAGGAAGTTGCGAGGGGCCCTCGGATGAGGGCCCCTCGATTCTTGTCCGCCTGTAGCCTACGATGCAGTCGGCCCG
>JBDRTQ010000362.1:0-5811 GCA_043823885.1 Candidatus Eiseniibacteriota bacterium
CGAGCACTGCGCAGTCACCGATCGTCGCGTCGGGCAGACCCTCTTCGGGAATCCCTGTCTGAAACACGCGCCCATAGTTCATTGCGAGGATCATCAGATCCTCGAAGTTGATGACGTTGTCCGTCAGCGGAATCCCCATGCGGCTGTTGTCGTCCGTGGGGCCGACGTCGAGTTCGTTGTCGTACGTCGGGTCTCCCTCGACAGCGTAGTAGGAATATGAATAGGCGACCTTGTCGTAGTAGTCGACGACGCCGTCGTAGGTTCCCGGCGTGCCAGTAGGCTCGCGCACGTCGGCCAGCCAGTACGAGGTCGAGCGGTCCTGTGCCGTCGACGCGGCTGCCGAGTAGTTGCCGGCGGAGTCTCTTGTGAAGGCGGTGTAGTAATGAACGTTGCGACTAGCGTCGGTGAAGCCGGTGTCCTCGTATGTCTGGAACCCCGTGCCCGGCACGAAGGCGACGACGAAGCCGTTTGCCGGATGCGCGGGGTATCCGAACGGCGGACCCAGATCGTCGTACTCGGGGTACGCCCAGATACTCCAGGGCCGCCTGACAAGCAGCGTCCCCTCTATCGGCGCATCACGCGCCGTCGGCACGGTCCACGACAGCGAGATCTTGTTGTGCCCCGGCAACGCCACCAGGTCCACGGGCGCGAGCGGAGGCGTCAGATCCACGTCGGTCGTGCAGTCGGCCGCAACCGGCGCGTCCTCCACGTTGTCCACGTTGTCGGTGCCTCTGGTATAGAACTCATAGACACCCTCGCCGGGCGCCACGAACGCGATTGGGCTCACCGTGAACGTCGAACCGTACTGGACGTAACCGCCACCGTCCCGCTGATAGTAGAGCTCTACGTACTGGACACCACTCGTCGCATCGGACGCCGTGAACGGCACGTTGAACGAGACCGTGTTGTAGTACGAGTCGACCGGACCCGCCTCCGTGTCGGGAGGCGTGTTGTCCTGCGTGGAGTGCTCCGACGCGGAGAAGTCGGACACGTTCCACAGGTCGTCACGACACTGAACCCGGTAGTAGTAGATCTGTCCGTCCGTAAGGGCAATGAAGTTGTGGTAGTTGTACGGAGTGCAGCCGCTTGTGCTGACGATCACGTCGAACGTCGGCGTCTCGGACGCCTGGACGCAGTAGCCCACGGCTCCGGATGGACTCTCGTCGCTCCACGAGACATAGTTTGTCGTGCCCGGTGTGAACTCGGGCTCCGGGTCGATCACGGGCACGTTCGGTGGCGTGTTGTCGAGGATCAGAACGGCGAACCCTGCCGAGGCCATGATCGCCTGGTTGTCCGGGTCGCGCAGCGTGACCTCAGTGAACTCGACCACGCTGACCCCGTCCCCGATCCTGCCCTTGAACGTGATCGAGCACAGATCCCCCACACCCGTGGCTCCGGCGGTCGCTCCCAGTATCGCGCAGTCGACAACGAACGTGTTCTCGTCGACGGGCAGGACGTAGAACGCCGTTCCTCCGACATCGCTCAGGAGGCTCCCCTCCGTCACATGGACGTCAAGACTGTCAACGTACACATACGTGCCGTCGAACGTGATCTCGAGGTGGTATCCCCTCAACCCGGCCGAGACCAGTGCGCCGTCATAGGCGACGTCCAGCGTGCACATGTGGGTCGCCGACAATCGATCCGACATCGGATCGAAGGAGAGAAGTGCGACGTCGCGCTCCCCGGCTGCGCTTGCCCTGGCTACCCCGGCCGCGAAGAGAAGCAGCGGCAGGAGGCACAGCCATAGCGTCTTTGCCCGTCTCACGTGGGCCTCCCGTTTCTCCTGGTGCGGCGGCACGACCACAAGGCCGTTCGCCGCACGTTGTGTCATTCCGTCTTCACTAGTCTGCAGTGTCCCGTCGATGTCCGCGTAGTCATGCGGAGGAAATAGACCGACGATGGCACCACCTGACCACGTTCGTCCTTGCCGTCCCACGCCAGCTCGCCCTCGAGCACGCCGCCCGGCAGGGGAATGCGTCTGACCAACCTGCCGCGAACATCGTAGATCTCTGCCACTGCGTCGCCTGCACTTCCTGGAGCGTAGAACGGCACTGCGGTGCCGGCCGTGAACGGATTCGGATAGGCCGGTCCGAGCCTTGCAGTGCCGCCGCCCTCTTCCACTCCGGTGAGTGGGACGACGAAGATGTGCGCGTGTTCGTAGCTGCCCACGGGCAGGTTCTCACGGTCTATATCCGCGAGCAGGATACTCTCTATGTGCACCTCCGTGTCGCCGTAGTCGAGTGCCTCGAACTCCAGATGAAGCAACTCGCCCGGCGGAGTGACGTAGGTGCCCGTCCCCATGACGGTGTCGAAGAAGTGCCACAGCCCCGGTTCTTCCTCCTCCGGAATGAACCAGGTCGGATGCCCTGAATACGCGTAAAGTGAGCCCTGCGTCGCAGACACGAGTTCCACGACAGAGGGATCGAATGACACATACAACTGGTATCCGGATATCGAGTCCTCACAGGGTGCGACCCGAAAGCTGAGTTCCTCGCTCTCGCCTGGTTGCAAGATGACGCTCGCCGGTTCGAAGAACACGTGCGGCGCAGCCTCTGCCTGGCCGGCCGAAAACGACACGAGAGCCATCAGCGTGAGGACTGGCACCACCGCCAGAGACATCCGCTCTCGCGGGCGGCCTCCGCCCGCACATGTCTTCTCGCGCGTGCCTGATCTCACTTGCGCCTTCCTCCCTCCGCGGGAGTCTCACCGCGGGGTTCGGACGGGACCGGGCGCGAGGCCCGGCCCCGTCCAGGGATTGAGCTACTTCAGAAGCGCCATCTTCCTGCTGTCGCGGAAGTCGGGAGCCTCCATCGTGCAGAAGTAGATGCCGCTGCCAACCGCATCACCACTTTCGTTCGTCCCATCCCAGACAGCCGCGTGACGGCCGGGCTCCACCAGGCCGTCCACGAGCGTCCGGACGCAACGGCCCGCGACGTCATACACGCGGATCGTCACACTGGACTCGCGAGGCACGTGGTAGGCCACGGTCGTCTTCGGATTGAACGGGTTGGGTGCGTTCTGGACCAGACGGAACGCCGTCGGCAGGTCACCGCCCGACGCGTAGCCGCCAAGGCGGGCCTCGAGGTCGAGGTTGTTCGCATCGCGCAGGCGCGCTGACTCAACTTCGAGCGAGTAGTCGCCAGACAGTGCCCGGAACGTCAGCACCGCGACCTCGCCAGAACCGCCGACGCTCACACCAGTCCCGAGAACGGCCATGTCGACCGTGACCCGGCCCTCGGCTTCGCCGTGCCAGAAGAACACGTTGCCGAGAGGCGACAGCATGTCCTCTGTGAGCCTCGCCGACACGAACTCGAGCTCGGAGGGGTCGAAGGACATCGACGCACTCAGACCCTTGACCTCGCTCGCGTTGCCTTCCAGACGAAGAGCGATGGCGACCTCGCCGCCGCGCGTCTCGCTGCCACCCAGCGTCATCGCCAGCGGCACCGGGATGTACTCCTCCGGAAGGAACGGCACGACGCGCGGACTTACCACACCGTAGTTCATGGCGAAGACCATCAGGTCTTCGAACTCTACCGCGTCGTCCGGCTTCGGCAGACCGAGACGGTGCCAGTCGGGATAGACCGTCGGACCGATGTCGCACTCGGAGTCGCCGGGATACGCCACGGGATTGACCGTGCCGTAGCACCCCGACAACTTCAGAACGTCGTCGTCATCAACCGCTCCGTCGTAACCCCAGCCACCCCAGCCGTCGGCCACGTCGCCCAACCAGTAGTTCGTAGCCAGGTCGCGCGCCGTCGTCGCAGCTGGGCCATAGTTCCGAGCCCCGTCGTAGCAGAACGCCTGGTAGTAGTAGATGTTCCTGTCGACGATGCCGTCCGTATGACTCGTGCCGGAACCGCCGTAGACGTTCGTCCCGAGGAGTTCGCTCCCCGGATACGCAGCGCCCACTGCCGGCCAGTTGCCTACGAACCACGGATACTGCGGGTACTCACCGCCGACCGCATCGCGCTGGACGACCACGCCCTCGAAGTAGAGGTCGTAGCCGTTGGTCCAGGTGAGTGCGCATTCCTCGTTACCAGGCGCCGCGTCGAAACCGACCACAGCAAGAGGTGCCGTGTTGTCGGCGATGATCGTGTCGCTGCCCGACGCCGTGTTGCTCATGGCGTCCGTGGCAGTGACGGTCACAGTCACGACGCCGTCCGGAGGAGTACAGGTCACCCCGACGAGCGTCCAGGTCGCGACACCCAGCGCGTAGCTGTCCGGGTTGACCGCGGCGCCGCCGCCGAGACCCGTGAGATCAGCCACGATGTTCACGAGAGCGAACGCGGGGTCATCGTCACTGACGTTGGCGGTCACGGTAGCCTGGTCGCCGTTCTTGATGTAGTCGTCGGTGTGTGCCAGCGTGTCGTTCTCGATGAGGACGTCCGTCACGACCGGATTGGACACGTCGACAATCAGAAGACCATCGTCTTCGTAGAACCCGGAGAGTGCGTTGTTGTCCTTGTCACGGATCCTGTCGATGGTGATATCGACGTCGCTCGTGCCAACCGCAAGGCCCGTGAACTCGATCGAGAACATCGTCCCCGGACCTGCGGGGCCGTCCAACGCGCCCAGTAGCGCGCAGTCGACCGTAATCTCGTTCAAGCCCGTCGTCCTCGGATAGAAGAACGTCGTCCCCTCGTCGGAGAGGAGCGTCCCCTCGGTGACCTTCACGGGCGCGGTGCCGACGATCCCGCCGTTCCACGTGAACGTGAGCGAGTAGCCGTACATCAGGCCACTGCCCCCGCCCAGGTAGTTGACGTCGATGGTCTTCACCGGTACCGTCGCAGACAGGTACTCGGGGTCCGGGTCGCACACGATGTTGCCCGCGAGCCACGGATCGTAGTCCACCAGGCCGTGCACGCCGTCACCGGCTCGGCTGCTCGCGGCATCCACGAAGCGGGGTTCGCCCTGCTCGGGAAGATCGGCGCCGAACGGGCTCACCGACGGCGCGGCCGGACGGGTGTCCCGGCTCGCCATGACCGGCGTCGGACCGGCCGGATCACCCCAGTAGTTGTACTCGGCGTCGACAGTGTGAGACGAACCGTTCCAGACGGCGGAGCTCACGTTGTCCTGGAATCCGCTGTCGTGGATCTCGACGTCAATCGTGTTGGTGAGACCGGAGAGGTCGTCGATCCAGACGCCGTCGATGGCCGTCCCCGTGATCGTGCAGCCCGTGATGAGGCCGGTCAGGTCTCCGTTGTCCCAGCCGGTGTAGTAGCTGCCGCCCCACGGATCGGCGCCGGTGCCGAAGAGGTCGATGCCATCTCCGCCGCTGTCGAGAATCGTGCAGTCGGTCGCCGTGAAGTCGAGGTCCGCGTTGTCGGCCGACAGCTGCGCCCCCAGCGTCCACTCGTTGTCGTAGAGGTTGAGGCCGGTGAACGAGAGTGTAACGACGCTCGGGTGCGAGTAGATCCAGCCCCAGTTCGAGTAGTTGACACCGCTCTGCGAGCCGTGCACGACGTCCCCAGTCATAGAGACGTCGCCGCTCTCGAAGAGCAGAATGCCGGTGCCGGCCCAGTCGCCGCCGGTGTAACCCACGCCGTTCACAACGTTGCCTGAGGTCGATCCCGGTGCGCCGTAGGATATCTGGATGCCGTTCCCCGCCAGAACGGCGGAAGGAACATCCGAGATCACGTTGCCGTCGACCGTGCAACTGAACTCCGGCCCCATTATCACGATCCCGCCCTTCTGGAAATTCGGGATCACGTTGTCGGAGAAGTCGATGGCATAGGCTGTAGCGCCCACGCCGTGGGTCGCGACGAGGCTGACGACACGCGAGGCGCTGGGGCTCGCGGAGTAGAGGATGTC
>JBDRTQ010000363.1:0-4759 GCA_043823885.1 Candidatus Eiseniibacteriota bacterium
CCGGTTCTGGACATGCCGATGAGACGCGCGGCCTCCGTCCTGTTCCACGCGCTCTTCTCCAGCGCCTCGAGGATCCTCCGCCTCTCGAGCGCCTCGACTTCCTCCCTGAGCGTGCGGAGACCCTCCGACGACAGGCAGTGCGCATGACCCTCGCGGAGTCTGGGGCTGACTTCGTCTAGTTCTATCTCATCGCCGTCCGCGCAGAGCACGACCGCTCGGCGCACCTCGTTCTCGAGCTCCCGAACGTTATTCTCTCGCCAGTCGTGTTGCAGGAACAGCCGCTTCACCTCGGGATGGAACCCAGCGATCCGCTTCCCCTCCATCTCCGCGTAGAGAGCGAGGAAGTGATCCATCAGAGGCGCCACATCTTCCGGGCGGTCTCTGAGTGGCGGCACCTCGATGACGAACGGGCAGAGCCTGTACAGAAGGTCTCTTCTGAACCTGCCGGCCTCCACCTCCTCACCGAGGTCCTTGTTCGTCGCTGAGATGACCCTCGCGTCGCTCGTGCGGACTTTCGTTTCTCCGACCGGACGATACTCGCCGCTCTGCAGGAACCTCAGGAGCTTCACCTGAAGCGCCGGGCTCATCTCGCCCACTTCATCCAGCAGGAGCGTGCCGCCTGCCGCGGCGGCCAAGAGGCCTTCCCGGTCTCGGTGCGCGTCCGTGAACGAACCCCTGACGTGGCCGAATAGCTCGCTCTCCTGGAGGTGGGGCGTCACCGCGCCGGCATTGAGGGCGACCAGTCTTCCGGTCCTGCTGCGCCCTCCACTGTGAAGCGCTCGAGCGATGAGTTCCTTCCCGACGCCCGACTCTCCGCGTATCAGCACGGGAACACGGCTGTCTCGCAGGCGGCGGATGTCAGCAAGAATGCGGAACATCCGTTCGCTTCGCGTGACCAGACCCGCGGCGCGCAGCTCTCTCGTCGCTTCCCTGGCGGCGTCGCCGGTTGGACTCGAGATGTCGGTCTCTGCCACCCGGCGGTGCGCCGAAGCCAGAAGTCCCGCTGCGGCTCCGAGGAAACCTAGGTCACTCTGCGTGAACGCGCCACGCGCGTCGGAGCGACCGCGGTCAACGTATAGGTAGTAGAGGGAGTCGGCGGCACCATCAACCTCCGCCGGCAGCACCGCAACGGACCCGACGCCACTCGGCAGCGAGTAGTCGTCCGGCATGGCGGTCGCCGCGAACGATCCCTCGCCGTCGTTCCCCGCGATCTCGCGGACGAACCTGACGGCATCGTCGGTGCCGTTCTGAGCCTGGCCGACGGACATCGCGACGCGGATATCACCGTTGGACTTCGATGTCAACACGAGTCGCTCCGCCGAAACGGCGTTCGCGATCTCTGAGGCGAGCCGGTGCAGGGTCTCCGCGTGTGGCTCGCGACGAATGAGCTCGTACCCTTTGGTGATCACTGCGTACCGGCTCTCAAGCCCGACCCCATCGGCAACGACGCGTGCGTCGAGCTCCTCAAGGAGCGCGCTTGTCTCGGCAACGCCCAGATCGTCGTCGGTGGCTCGGAATCCCGCGATGGCCCGCTCGAGACACGCCCGCGCTCTTTCCGCGTCACCGGCCCTGAGGAGCGCGCTGCCCCTGGCAGCCTCGCACCTGGCGGCCCACGGCTTCGCTCCGATCCGGTCGAACAGGGACGCGGCGCCGGAGAGCCTCCTCTCGATACGCTCGAGAGGGACGTCACCATCGCAAGTTGACTCGAGCAGTCCTGTTCCCTCGGCGAGGGCGCACTTCGCGAGTTCGAACGACTCGCCGATCGATCTGAGCGTGGCCTCCGCCTCGTGGATGAGACGCTCGGCGGCGGCCGGCTCTCCCTGCGCGTAGCGGATTCTGCCCAGTACCCGCAGCCCCGTGGCTTCCTCCAGCCTGTCGGAGCGTTCCCGGCAAACTCCGAGCGCCTCCTGACAGTCGCGCTCGGCCTCGTCCAGCCGCCCGAGTTCGAGGAGCACCTCGGCCCTGCGCCTGAGCACCTCGCCGACCACGTCGCTCGTGCCGGCCAGACCGCGCGCCGCGGCCAGAGCGGTGTCGAGCGTCCCGATCGCCGCGGCGTACAGGCCGCGGTCCGCTTCGAGCTCTCCCATGAACTCGAGCGCCAAGGCCTCGGCCCTGAGGTACCCGTGCTCTCTGCTCTTCGTGAGGACCTCTGCGAACAGCTGCTCGGCCTTCGCCCAGTCGCCCCGTACCCGGGCGATGTTGCCGAGGGCACCTTGGATGGCGACCGAGCGTCGCGTCGAGCCTATGGCAACGGAGATCTCCAGCCCCTCCTCGAGCCGCTCCTCCGCATCGTCCAGGTGGGAGATCCGGAACAGGGTGATCCCTATGTTCCTGAGGCCCTCGGCGATCATCGCAAGACGCCCGACGGAGCGGTCGATCTCGAGAGCCTTCTTGAGATGTCCGAGAGCGCCGCTCAGGTCCCCGGTTCGCTTGGCAAGCACACCGAGATTGGCGTGAATGGACGCCACACCGGCCTCGTCGCCGAGCCGGCGGTAGATCACCAGGCTCTCCGTAAAACAGCTGCGTGCGATCTCCGAGTCACCGAGTTCGGCGTTCGCTATACCAAGGAACCGGCACGCCTCGGCCAGGAGTCCGCAGTCCGGCGAGGCCTTGAGCACGTCGTACGCGTTCTGCGCCGATGCAAGCGCGCTGTCGTGCCGCCCGCTCCTGGTCTCCACGTCCGACAAGACAACACGCGCCTCAGCAAGGACAACGCCGGGAACGCTGTCGATGTCGCAGGCCATCCGGCAGCAGGCCCGCGCCTCGTCGAGATCCCCAAGCCCGAGGTGGCAGCGCGCCATCCTCACGCGGAGGGCGCCGGCCTCAACCGCGGCGGCATCCTGCCTGGAGGCCAGCGACTCAGCCCTGAGGTAGCATCCGAGGGCGTCCCTGTAGCTGTCGGACTCGAGATACAGGTCCCCAGACGAGACCGCGTCTCGTGCCGCCTCGCAGCCATCGCGCGACCGCACACGCTCCCCATGCAGGTTCGGGGCTTCACGCTGGTGCTTCGGGCGGGACGATCCCTCGTCGTTCACAGCGTAGTCCTCTACTGGTTGCGATCCCGGGTGCGATGCTAGCGTGCTGCGAACCAGAACATCAGAACTTCGAACGCGCACCGCCACGTCCTCGGGGGCATGGGGCGATCCACATCCCCTAGGCTCCCTGAGTGATGCACGGCGCTCGCGTGGCTGCGGTAGCCATGCCACCCATCGTCATCCCCCAGGCTCGCTGAGTGATGCACAGCGCTCGTGGGACAGCGGTAGTCCGGCTCGGAGATCGACTCGCCAGTCGCGGTTGCTGTGCCGCGCGGAATGGGGTCGCGCGCGGAACTTGGTGATGGGGTGAACAGAAGTACGCTGATCGCGAGGACCGCGATGCACGTGAACGTCGTGCGTTGTCTCATGGGATCCCTCCTTGGCTTGTTGCCCTCGAGGGGAGATTCATCTACCTGTGAGTCCAGTGGAAGAAGGGGCGCTGGGTTCACATTGTCGCAGAGTATCAAGACCGCGTCAAGCTAAAGTTGTGAGACGTTCGTCAAAGAAAGGCATGCTTGACCTTGCTGCGGTGCGGTGCGAGTATCGGAAGTCCCTTCTCTTACCGTCCACACTTGCCGAAGGAGGCTCCTTTGAAACGCGGCCTGTGGCTCATCATCGTTGTCGTGATCGTCGCCGGCTCTGTCTGGGGATGGTCCAGGCACACAGAGGCTGTTCTCGATCGGGAACTGGACGCGCTGTGGGAGATCGACGACCCCGGCGAGGCCTTCTCCTCCGCCGTCGACTTCCTGCGCCGCCACGAGGGCCTCGATGAGCGCCGGGTCGACGACGCGGTCACCGTCCTGGCCAACACGGCGTTCGAGGCCGGGAAGATCGACGGCCTCGTTTCCATCCTTGACTCTCTGCGATCGACTCCGTTGCCGCACGCCGCCGCAAGTCGCATGAGCGCGGAACTGCACGATGCTCTTGTCATGCAAACCACCATGTCCCCGACCGACGGAGACGTCGAGAGGGCCAATGAGATAGCGCGGGAGCTTCTGGAGGTCCAGGACCTCGGCGCCGACGCCTACTACGTGATGGCGTCCATCCGCTTCGGCATCCTCGAGGGCTCCACGGATATATCGGACCACTGGCTCACCACAGAGCTCTCGTGGAGGGGCGCCGACGCGACGGACGGGGACTCGCCGGGCAGCCGGTCCTTCGCTCTTGACGGGGCGCACCGCGTGCTCCTGAGCCACGTCGCCCGTGAGCGAGGACTCGATGCCGCGTTCGCAATGGCCGAGTCGCTGACCTCGGCCAATCCCGACCCCACCCTCGCCGCCGTGCTCAACGCGAGCAAGTACCGGCTCGCGGTAGATTCCGACACCGGGCTCGCCCTCGCCGCGGCACGCGACCTCGCTCTGGCGAGAGGCGCCGTCGACTACTGGCACATCCCGGGCGAGATCGGGTGCAACATCAGAGAGAGAGAACTCGACTTCGACCTGGCGCTCGATCTGTGTGGGTGGGCGCTTGATCTGGCGCCGTCGAGAAGCGAAAGCGCCCGTGCATTCAGCAGCATCGGCTGGACCCACTACCAGATGGGGAACAACGAGGACGCCCGGAAGAACCTCGAGGCGTCTGTCGCGCACCTGGGCGGCGCCCCCAGGCTCGACCACACGTCGGTGCGGCGTCTTCTGACCGTCTACGAGACCACTGACGCAGACGAGGCCGCAATAGAGCTTCTCGCCACGATCGCAGCGCGGTCGGTGCTGCCGAACGAGGATGTG
>JBDRTQ010000364.1:0-3589 GCA_043823885.1 Candidatus Eiseniibacteriota bacterium
TTTGGCTGTCCGGCGCTACTTGCTTTCCTCTACGTAGAATCGAATAATGTTCCAGCTCTTCTCCCAGCAGCCGGCGTTGTCCTGTGCCCGAACCCTGAATTCGTGGTACTCAGGGAGGGGAGGCGGACCCGTCGGCTGGACGTCCTCATAGAGCCAGCTGGTGCAGGACTCCCCGATGCCCACCTGGCAGACCCTGTAGGCGTTGGCCCAGGGGTCCAGAACGAACTGGAATGCCGCGACCTCTCCGTCGACGTCATCACCGTCCCACGTTATCTCGATATCGGTACCTACAACGGTAATGCCGTCGGATGGGTACGTCACCTCCGACGTCGGAGGCTCGTTGTACCAGAAGATGAACGTCTCGCGGTCCTCCGGGATCACGCTGGGCCGCTCGAACGTCCCCTCGACGTCGCGAGCCCAGATCTCGAACAGATGCTGGGCGTTGCCGCCCTGCGGCGAGTTGCGGCTCGAGATGTAGTGCTCGTTGGACGGCACCGTGTTGGACGTGAAGTACCACTCGTTCACGTATTCCCCGGTCTCAGGATCGACCGTGAGCACCTTGAGGAAGTCGTTGTCGAGGTTGATCAGGATCTGCGAAAGCCCGCCGCCCTGCCCCTCGAGTTCTTCCTTGTCGTGCGCGGTCCATCTGAACCTGATCGTGTCTCCGTCCATCACCGTCAGCGTTCCGGTCGGCTCCGGCGGGTCGACGATGTGGCTGTCGGGCTCGAAGTTCATCACGAACTTGTAGTTCTCCGGAAAGTTCTCAGCGCCGGTCTCGTCCCGCGCCTTGACGTAGAAGAAGTGCGTTCCGCTCGAGACCGTCGGATACGTCGTAGTAGTGTTGTCGTTGAACGCAGAGAACGGGTTCGAGTCCAGCTTGTAGCTGTACTGAACCGGCGCTCCCAGTCCGTCGGGATCCCAGCCGCCCCAGATGAACTGGGTCGGAGTGCCCATCAGTACCGTGTCCTTCCTGCCCGGCTCGTAACCCGGCGAACTCGGGTCCAGCGGCCCGTCGACCCGATAGAGCGAGTCTATCCGCGGGACGACGGTCCAGGCGTCGAACCTGATGCGGGCGGGGGACGGGTCGAGCTTGCCCTCGTTGTCGACCGACCGTACGTAGAACGTGTGTCGCCTCGTCTCTCCGGCGCTGTCGATGAGGGCCTTGAAGAGGCTGTCGTTTCTCGAGGTCTGCCGCCAGGGCGAGTTGGCCGCGCCGTAGTTCGGCACAGTGTCATCCCAGGCGTAGTGATACGCGGTCACGAAGCCGTCCGGGTCGGTCCCGTCCCAGTAAAGATGGATCCTGTAGTTTGCCTGGGAGTAAGGCGCCGGCGCGCTGGTCAGCCGCGTGTTGGGCGCCAGGTTCGAGTCTATAAACAGCCTCTCCTGCCTCCGGCATCCGGTCAGGAAGAACATCGCCGCGAGTGGAATTGCCAAGAGGGCCACCGCGAGCGCACCTGCTGCCAGTCTCCTGAACGACATCATGGTTGTACTTCCTCCAAGCTCAAGGTACGACAATACATCACAGGCGGGGCCTCGGGGCGGGCGCGACCCCTCCGGTGCCGGATGGTCGTGCCCCCCCACTAAGGGTTGACCTTGTGATGGGGGGGTTCCACTAGTGATTATACCGCCGGCCCATGACATGTCAATACATAAAACGCTCACCGGTACCGGGTGTTGCGCGCCCGCAACATCTGTGCTAGTCTGGAGTCGGAACAAAACCGGTTGACAGTGAACAGACCTGCGTGTAGACTCCCTGCGAAATGGCTTGAACAGACGCGGCCGGGCTCGCCGCACGCTCCAGGGCGTGCGGGACGCGGGGTTGGGTCCATGAGTCTGTCCCCCCCCGGGGGCCTGGTGAACAGCAAGCGCAGGAGGTGGACAAACAGAGACCTGTAGTCGGTAGCGTGTTTGAGTAGTCAGAGGGAAGTTCCACTGAGGAACCGCGATCCGTCCGCGACAGGACCCATCGTGGCAAGGGGGAGGAGAAGCAAGGCAATGAGAAGAGTTTTCTTGACTGTTTCGGCGGGGCTACTGGTCCTGATGCTGGCAGGCACGCTCAGCCCGCTGGCAGCGCAGACCGAGGGCATGGTCGCCATGGCCGAGGACACCGTCGTTGACACGGCGCTGGTTGACACGGCGCTGGTTGACACGACGGCCGTCGACTCGCTTGCGGCAGCCGTGGTGGAGGAGCCGGTCGAGCCTGCGCCCGTGCCGAAGGCCGGATTCCAGAGCGGCCTCATCGAGTTCTTCAATAAGGGCGGGAAGTTCATGTGGGGCCTCCTGTTCCTGTCGATCGTCGGCGTCGCGGTCATAATCGAGCGGGCCATCACTCTGCACAAGGCCCGTGCCGACGTTCGGAAGCTGATGGAGCAGGTAGTGAGTGCCCTCAAGAAGGGCCGTCTGGACGAGGCGCTTGAGGTCTGCGCAAACACGAGCGGTCCGATCCCGCAGATCCTTCACGCGGGCCTCAGGCAGGCGAAGAAGGGAACCGTGGCCGTTGAGAAGGCCATCGAGACTGCCGGGATCATCGAGATGTCGTTCCTCGAGAGGGGACTCATCATCCTTGCTACCGTGGCGAACGTGGCACCTCTGCTCGGGTTCCTCGGGACGGTCTCGGGTATGATCGCGGCCTTCGAGGCTATCGCTCAGGCGGAGCAGGTAAGCGCCAAGCTGGTCGCGAGCGGTATCTCCGAGGCACTGATCACGACTATGTCCGGTCTGACCATCGCTATCCCGACGCAGATCGCACACAACCTGTTCGTCCAGCGGATCGACCGGTTCGTGGTCGAGATGGAAGATAGCGCGGCGGAGCTGGTTGACACCCTCGCCTCGATGGATGATTAGGGAAGACTGAGAGCAGGCGGAGCGGGACCTCATGAGGCGCCCGCACCGCAGGGAAGGCACTAGGAATGGCGAAATTCAGAAGAAGATCGGGGATATCAGCCGAGCTAGTCGGCGAGTCGTCGATGTCGGACGTCGCCTTCCTGCTCCTCGTTTTCTTCATCGTGAGCACGACGTTTCCCGAGATCGGCCTGCCCATGATCCTGCCCAGCAGTCGGGGCGACGTGAGGCAGGTCAAGCGGGACAACGTCATGCAGATCGTAACGGCGAGGAGCGGCGCGTATTTTCTTGACATCGACACAGAACCAACGCCGCTCGCAGAGCTCAGGGGCATCGTGAGGCAGCGACTCATCGACAACGAGAATCTGATCCTGTCTCTCGAGACGCACCCCGATGCACCGTACGGGAGCATGATCAACGCGCTCGACGAGGTGACGCTCGCCTACAACGAACTGGAGGCGGCAAGGATCTCTCGAGAGCACAGGATCTCCCTGAAGATGCTCGAAGTAGAGTAGCAGGCTGGAGGTAGTCAATTGGAGCTGAGGAGGAAAGCGGGCACAGGGGCCAGAATCCCGACGTCCTCGATGGCGGACATCGCGTTCCTGCTGATCGTCTTCTTTATGGTGACGACGATCTTCAAGCTGGAACAGGGACTGGCCATTACGCTTCCCAGGTCGACGGCCGGTGACAAGATCCCGCGGGAGAAGGTCGCCCACATCTGGATCGACCGGACAGGAGTCATCTCCAT
>JBDRTQ010000365.1:0-2200 GCA_043823885.1 Candidatus Eiseniibacteriota bacterium
AAGGTCTCCAGGAAGTCCGCACAAGCGACGCTGCAACAGGCGACAAGGAGCACTGCCAGCGCTATGCTACGACACATGCTTCGTCTCCCTCCTGCTCGATGCACGCCTCCGGCGTGGGCCGGTCATCGTCGCGGTAGAACCGCCAGTTACCCGACGGCCCCCGCACAGATCCCGGCGTGCGGTTTTCCCGCACCGGGCTCTTCAGTGGTCCTCGCTTCCGCAATCAGCTGAGGCCCAGCAGCACCAGTTGAGTGTTCCGGCGTTCCGTGATCCGGGGCCGTGCCACCGAGAAGTACCGAACCAGCTCATGGAACCCCGTCCAGTTGTAGCTCCGACGCTCACTCCGGCGGTTCAACCACTTGTACAGGATCCGGAGCGCCTGCGTGTAGAACTCCCGCAGGCTCCCGTAGTTCCCGATCACTCCATAGTAGTTGTAGTACCCACGGAGCTTCGCGTTCAGTTCACCAAACAGCTGGTCGAGTCGCCAGTTCCGCCGTGTTCTGCACCACTCGGCAAAGCGCACCAGGGATGCGCGTAGCTTACGCCGCGATGTCCGACGTTGCACACACGCCTTACCCGATCGCGCCACGCCCCATCGGTACTCGAACCCAAGGAAGTCGAAGCGCCCCGAGTCCTGCCGCGCATGACGGCTGAACCGCAGAATACGAGTCTTCTCCCCTGACAGTTCCAGACCGAACCGGGACAGCCGCTTGCCCAGCACCCTGTAGAATGCCTCGGCATCGGCCTTGTACTGGAACGCGCAGACGAAGTCGTCCGCATAGCGGCAGAGATACGCCCGCCCCCTGCTTCGCGGCTTCACCACTCGCTCGAACCACAGGTCCAGAACGTAGTGAAGATAGATGTTCGCCAGAATCGGTGAGATGACACCACCCTGGGGACAACCCGTCACCGGGTGGATCACCGCTCCATCTTCTTCCAGCACCCCGGCCTTCAACCACTTCCGGATCAACCGAAGGAATGGCCCGTCGTCCACACGCTCCTCGAGCATCCGGATCATCCAGTCGTGGTCTATGCGGTCGAAGAAGCTCCTGATGTCCGCTTCCACCACGTACCCGTAGCTCCCGAACTGGAGTCCCCGGGTCAGGTCCCTCACCGCGTCCCGGGCACCCACTCCTGGACGGTACCCGTAGCTGCACGGAAGAAAGTCCTGCTCGTAGATCGCCCCGAGGATCCGTGCTACGCAGAGCTGCAGGAGCTTGTCCTGCACCGCAGGGATCCCCAGCGGCCGGCTCTTACCACCTTCCTTCGGTATGTTCCGTCGCCGTACCAACTTCGCGTGATAGTACTTACGCTTCAGTCCCTCTACCAGACGCCCGATGTTCCCCTCCAGGTCCTTCTCGTACTCCCGAGCCGACACGCCGTCGACTCCGCAGGCTGCCCGCTTCTTGATCAGCGGCCAGCAGGACCGCAGGTTCGCTTCGTTAAGCATCACTGAGAGGTTCTGAAAGCGATACCGCTGCTCGCGCCTCGCCTTGTCCGCTATCCCCCGCAGGGAGGTTCGCATGTCACTTCCGACTCTGCTCGTCCGGATCATGTTACCTCTGCAGGCTGCGGACCACCGTCAGCCCCTTCCCCGTGTGGACGGCTCTCCCGTCCTCTGAGTACTACGAGCTGATCCGACTCCCTGGATGCCTTCGGCCCGCCTCCCTTCTTCGGTCGGGCCTACCTGCGGTCTGCTACCTCGACCCAGGAGCTACCAGGGTCTCCCAAGTTCTCAACGCCTCTCTCCATGCATGCCGCGCCCTGAGGACCCCGACAGACTCTCCAGAGTCTCACCCTAACGACTCCTTCGGTAGTGGCTTCCGGTCCGTTAACGCCGTCGCCGTCTGCTGCTCTCGCTGATAACGGGGCTGTTCCAGACCTCACGGAGTGCGGTCTCCATTACGGCCTGCATGGTTCCCTGTGTACGCTTCGGGTACTTCGTTCGGCTAACATCACCTCCTACATACCCGCAACACTCGGTACAGGCGGCTGGTTAGGCCTTGCCTGGCAGGGACTCTCACCCTGCACGAGACGCCAAGCTTACCTTGGCGCACTCACGGACCGCGTATAACCCGCGAGCGTGAAGGGTGGCGCGGGGTGTGCTGGCGACGCGAAGCGGAGCCCCCCTTGCAGACGCCGTGACACCCAAGCTCGACGGGTTCATACGCTAGTTAGGTCGCTGGCTGCCAACGTGTTC
>JBDRTQ010000366.1:0-4292 GCA_043823885.1 Candidatus Eiseniibacteriota bacterium
TCAAGACCTTGTCGGCGGCAGGCGCGGTAGGCGACAGAGGCACCCAGTCGGGGCGCTCGTCGTCGAGCAGGTCGCGGTTGGTCGCGAGCAGCGTGACGAAGACCACGTCCAGGATGGACAGCAGGGCGGCCAGCACGCCGAGCTCCGGGGCGCGGTCGTAGTCGGGCGGTGAGGGCAGGTATTCGAGAGGGTCGAGGGCAGCGGTCTTGGGTCGACGCTGGCGTTTCATCATCGGTCCTGGGGCTGGGTCTGGTAGAGGGGGTGCGCCGCAATCAGGTGAGCCATGAAGTCGCCATCGACGGTGTCGCGGCCGAGGACGGCGGCCTGGATGAGTGCCTGCATAGCGAGCTGGTTGATGCCACGCGGCCGGCCATGGGAGGCCTGGAACAGCCGTTTGATGGCGTCCTCGGTGAAGAGCCTGGGGTCGACCTCGGCGCGCTGGAGGTGGAACTGGATGTAATTGCGCGCATCCTCGAGGGCGAAGGGGCGGAGCATCTGCGCGTAGCCGATGCGAGTGCGCAGCGAGGCGAGCGCGCCGTCGCGAAGTGCGGCGAGTAGCTCGTCGGTGCCAACGAGCA
This sequence comes from Candidatus Eiseniibacteriota bacterium, assembly GCA_043823885.1. Classification (GTDB taxonomy): domain Bacteria; phylum Joyebacterota; class Joyebacteria; order Joyebacterales; family Joyebacteraceae; genus JALGZG01. The sequence goes on from JBDRTQ010000366.1 coordinate 579, forward strand.
GCAGGGAGAAGCGGTCCTCGGCGTCTAGCTCGTAGCAGGTGAGGCGACGGAGCAGGTCGAGGATGGGGATGGAGAGGCCTTCGCCGTTATCGAGGACCAGGACGGGGTGCGGGCCGTGCTCCTGCTCGTAGGTGGAGAGGTGGGCCTTGACGGCGTCGAAGAGGTCGGCGGTGTGGACGCGCATGGGCAAGGCGAGCTTGCGGCAGAGCGAGCGCAGGAAGCCGGTGGCGGTGGTCGGGAGGTACTCGAAATCGACGAGGTGGAAGCGCGCGGGGTCGAGCTCGGAGACAAAGCGACGCAGGGTGATGCTCTTGCCGACGCCGGAGGGGCCGGTGACCAAGGCAACGCCGCGGACGTCGGTCCACAGGCCGAGGCCGGCGAGGAGCTCTCGCTGGCTCTGCGAGTCGAACATGTGCGAGGCCCACATGGTCTTGGCGAAGGGCAGCTTGGCAAAGCCGAAGTGGCTGCGCAGCTTGCGTTTCTGCCTCGAGGTCGGTTCTTTGCTCGGCAGCTCCTTGCTATCTTTCACGGCTCACCTCCACGTAGGCGCTGGCGCAGGGTTTCGAGAAGGACGCTCGGGTGCTGATCGGCGCGCGCGCCGTGCGCGAACATCGCGTCGAGGACAACGGCCACGGCAGTCGGGTCGAAGGGGCCGAAACGGGCGAGGAACTCGCGCACCACGGCCTCGTCGAAGACAGCCGGGTCCATGCGTGTGGCGAGCAACGCGGTGACCTCGTTGTCCCAGCGCGCACGGCGGGCGGCGGCGTCCTCCACGATCTGGCGGGGCGAGGGCTCGACGAAGTCGCACCGACGGCGCTCGACGAGATGGGCGAGCCAGTCGACGGTCGGCGCGGCCGGCGGGGCGTTCGGGGGAGGCTGGTCGTCTTTGGGTCGTGGCTTGGGGCGGCGGTGAGTCTGGACAACGAAGGGTCGCACGCGCTCGACGAAGGCGTCGCCGAGCCAGACCTCGACCTCGGCGAGCGCTTCGGGGTCGAAGCGGACCTTGATGCGCCGGCGGCCGAGCGTGGTCTGGTAGCGCTCGCCGAGCAGAGAGAATACGCCGGACTTGTCGGGTGTGCGCTTCTCGACCCAGAGGAAGGCATCGCGCAGCTTGTCGTCGTCGGCGTAGCGGACGCGCTCGACGGCTTTGCGCCAGCGGTCGAGCGGCAGCTCGCCCGTCTCGCCGTGCTGGCGGCGGTTATATTCGACGTCGGACCAGGCGATGAAGGCCTCGTTGAGTGCGTCGAGCGTCGTGATGCGCGAGGCCTTGAGCTCGGCGATGAAGGCGCTGCGGATGAGGCGATTGAGCGCCTCGATCTTGCCATGCCCCTCGGGGCGGCGCTTCTGGGTGAAGACCGGCCGGTGTAGGCCGAGGGTGGCGACGATGTGGCGCATGTGTCTGGAGCGATAGACCTGGCCGTTGTCGTAATAGACGCGCCTCGGAGTGCCCCAGCGCTGGAGTGCCCGACGGAAGACGAGCTCGAGGGCAGGCAGCTCGCCGCGAAAGCTGAAGCGGCCGTGGAGCAGGAGCCGGCTGTGATCGTCGAGGAACGCGTAGAGCCAGGCGCGGCGCGATTTGCCCGGCCGCGCGGGGTCGGGCAGCCAAGGGCCGGCGAGCAGGTCAGACTGCCAGAGGTCATTCGGCGCGTCAGCCTCGAAGCGGTCGAGGTCCTTGTGGTCGGCGACGCGGGGCGGGGACTGCGAGAGACCGAGGGAACGGAGCGCGCGATGCAGCGTCGAGCGACGGATGTGACCGCGCTCGACGAGGTGGGTCTCCTCGACGATGTGAATGATGCGGTCGAGCGAGCGCTCGGGCACCTCGCGCTTGAGCTGGGCGGCGAGTTCAATCTCCTCGGGTTTGAGCGCGGTCGTGCCGCGCCGCGCACGGAGCTTGTCCTCGAGACCGGCGAGCCCGCCCTGGCGATAACGCCGCACCCAGCTGCGGATGGTCTCGGCGGCGACGGTGACCGGCTGCCCAGTCGTCGGGTCAAGCCAGGTGCGCGCGGCGAGTTGCTCGAGGAGCGGTCGCTTCTGGCCACGCTCAGGCTCGAGTGCAAGGTAGGCGCTGATGATCTGATAGCGCAAGAGCGCCATCGCCCGTCTGGGGTCTTCTTCGTCGTCGTGGTGGTCGGCCATGACATCTTTCACCTCCTTGCCATCCACCCTGCACCAGGGACACCACGAGGCCGATGCCACCTTCTGTGGGAACGCGAGGCGTCAAAGGCTGGCCGAGCGCCGCGCACTCGGGTACCTTCAGCTCCCAGGAGGAGGGAGCCGCAGAATCAGATCGGGAATGACGTTTCAGTGGCGCTCATCCTCCCGCGAGCCTCGGCCAGGAGCAGCGAAGCAGGAGCCGATAGCGCGATAGCGCCGGCGAACAACCACGCGAGGGCTTGCCACAGCCTCTTGATCTCGTGCGGCTGTCGCCAGCGTCGACACAGAAGGCTTTCGGGTGGGGCAAGACCACTCGGGAACAGATGCTCGACTGGCCGGGGCTCGCATCTCTCAATCACCGCAACGCGGATGTAGTGCAGGACCTCGTCGGCGCGGGCGACGGCGCGGCAGAGCCAGCGCTGCACCGTGCGGACGCTCGGGTGTGTCTGGAGCTCGGGCACGACCTCGTGGCCGACGAGCAGGCTGCCACCGTCGAGGACCGCCCAGAGCTTTAGCGCGACGATCAGCGTGCACGACCACACCTGGGCCGCGTCGTCAGGCGGCCGGCTGTGGACCGTGCGGCCGGTCCGCGGGTCAATCCAGCGCTTCTTCCAGAGCCGGCGGCGGACCAGCAGGCCCTTCACAAGCATCCACAGCCGGCGCGCGAAGTAGCCGTGGGCGTGCCACTCAGGGCCAGGACGCACGCCGTCGTAGACCAGGTCGCCGTCGGACCGACGTGCGTACACGCCGCTCGCGATCGCCAAGCTGCTCGCGACGACACCGATGAGCTGCTTGTCGCTGAATGTCCCAGACACGTCTCCTGGTATCGATCACCGAGACACGGGACGCGAATTTGGGACAGGTGCCGCTTCAGGCGGGGGTGTTAGCCGGGATCAGACAGCATGGGCTGGTTAGCTGGTGGTCCAGGCCACATGGTTCACTTTGAGAACTTGCTGTGGATATCTTGGAGTGCACGCCAGTCCGCTTCGAGGTGGTTCAGGGACGGGCGAACGCTCAGTGTTTCGAGCGGCTGCTTGTGGGCTCCTGTTATGCGAGAACAACGATCGAAGATCTCGTTGATGGTGTCACTTGCGCTGGGGAGATCATCGAACTTGATGCGCGTCAAGTTCCCCACCATGACATTGGGCCGGTAGCTCTGCACTACGGCCTGCAGGAGATCCTGCTCGACGATGATTTCGCACGCGCCTCGCATGTCGTCGTATCCCTTCTCGACTAGGACGTCGCGCATAGTCTTGTCGTATTCCTTCTTTGCCCGGTCGATTGTCACGTTGATACGCTTCTTCTTGTCCGACCAAGTGTCGAGGCGAGGGCTTTCGCCGGCGGACACAACACCCCGGTCCAGGCCATCTTCTGAAACGTCATAGTAGGTGCAGGCCTTCCTGTTCTTTTCGAACCGGCCCAAGAGTTCCATCGTGAACCATATGTTGTGTGTGAAGACGACTACCTGGCGGGCCTCGCTGATTTCGACCAGGCGATCGACGACGTGTTGGAGGCGCTTGTAGTCGAGGCTGGTGACCGGGTCATCCAGAACAAGCGGCG
>JBDRTQ010000367.1:0-2750 GCA_043823885.1 Candidatus Eiseniibacteriota bacterium
AGACGACGGAGACGCTCTTCTCCCCGAACGACTCGCTCAACAGGAGGTCGATCGCCGCGCGCGCGACGTCGTCGGACATCAGTCCTGATGTGTGGGGCTCGCGGCCGAGATAGCAGTAGTCACAGGAGAGATTGCATCCCCCGGAGACGTTGAGCGCCACCGACGCGATCCCGCTCAAGCTGGGCCCGTCAGGTCCGGACGGATGTCGCTCGTTCATCGAGAACTCGAGGTGTGTCACTCGGCAGAGCGGGGCGTGGCGCCCGCCTCCGGTCAGCACGGAGATCTCCCCCAGCGCCTCACGCACCGGACCCGCACCGTGGTTCATGCGCAGCACGTCCAGCGCGGCGCCGGACTCCCCGGACCTGAGCCACCTGATGACGTCCGAAGCCAGCCCGTCCGCTTCGAAGAAGAGCCCCGACCGCGTGTCGAACACGAACACATCGCCGTCGACCTGGAAATCGTGGAGTCCGTCGGCGTCCGCACGACCCGACCCGGCTCCCCCGGCGCACTGCGCGATCGCGAGCCGCCTCGACGTGCGCCCGAGTACGAGACGCGCCCTGTCCCGCGACCGCCGGAAGTGCGATTCGAGGACCGTGGCGCCCAGTAGCTCGGCCCCGGCAGCGGCCCGGTCGTAGCGGGAGCACACCAGTTCCACGAGTTCGTCGAGTGCCCCGGACCGCGCGGCCAGCCGCAGGAGTTCGCCGGCCCCGGAGACCTCGGCAGGCGTAGTCAGCCCGCTCCTCGCAACCATCAGCCACGCCGCCGCCGACCACCTTCGAGCCGCGAGGTCGGCGTCAAGGTCTTCGATGTCGTCCGCAAGTTGATAGGCTGCGTGGTAGTCCTCGACCATGCGCTCGGCTCTGCCGAGCATGTCGGGACGCCCGGCCAGGAGGAGCATCCCTGCCGCGGAGGCCTTGAGCGGCGCCATCCTGCGTCCGAGCCTCGTGAGCGTGTCCTCGAGCTCGCTCTCCACGACGGCAGACGCTCCGCCGTCGGACAGGAGTAAGCGCGACTCCCACTCCAGACTCGTGAAGAACTCGTCGAGGTATCGCTCGAGGTGGCTCCAGAACGCGGACGCCGGCGGGAACAGGCGCGAGTACTCGCACACGAACCGGAGGAAGGAGCCGTCAGAGAGGCGGGCTGCCGTGGCAGTCGGGCTCTCGTCGCCGTCGAGCCATCTGTCCTGCTGGAGGAAGTGCGCGGTCCCGAAGGCGTTCCCCAGCGCCATGGCTCTCGCCGCTTCCACGCAGCCGGCGAACGGCTGCGCGCCGGCCAGCGCGAATGGAAGCAGTATCACTATGTTGCCGGGTGTGATGCCGGGATCGGCGCGCCGCGGGTTCGGCCCAAGGACCTCCTCGAAGCGCCGCGCGACCAGCCTGCACTCAGCTCCGGGATCGTAGAAACCTGTAATGGACAAGTCGAGCGTTCCACCGGGGAATCAGGAGCTGTGCATCGGGTGACCGGCAAGTGAGAAGGGCAGACCCCGGGTGGAGTCCGCCCTGCAGAACGTGGTTCCAGGATGAGGCACGGCCGGCAGGTCTGGTGCGGGAGAGCGTCCGAGAAGCCTGCCGGCCGTCGTGGGCTGACTCCATCCCTGCGGAGGTGAGAGCAAGTTACTGACCAAGCCAACTGCCTGGGATGGAGCTATGACGAAGAGCCGTTTCGTAGGTGCGTCCTGCTTCGGGATGCTTCGGCTCTTCCGGGGGTAACCCTTCACACTGTCTATGTTGATTACAGCCGCGGCGCTTCTTCTGTATGCAGCTGTCTTGATCTCAGCCGAGGAACGGCGATGCAATTCCGATGAGCAGGATCACGACCATTACCTTTATTTTCGCCGCACTCGGCATTTCCTTAACCTCTATCCGAACTCCGCGAGAGGTTCCGCGGTCGTCTTATTAAACGGAAGGAGAAGCAGACCAAAGAGCGACCGGACTCGCCCCCCCTGCGTATTTAACACCCTGGCCGCCTCTCCCTCCGTATTCCGTTGTCAAGCCATCCGCCCCCTCTTAGAGCATCCAGCGTGCCAGATGTGCCGGAAGTGGCCGTCCAATCGGAAGAGATGTCGCCCCTCTAACCTCCCACACTTCAACCACTTAGGACCCCTCGCCGACCCGGTCCGAACATAGGTGACTCCGCTTCAGGACACGATCGGGACGCCTGTTCTGACGCCTCGGCTGTGCGAGCATGTAACCTCCTGACACGGACAGAGTTACGGCCCCGTCAGGTTCTGGACGGTCCGTCAGGTTCCTGACGCGCTGGAGGGTCGGACCACGGGCTGCTGGGACCTGCCAGCCGCCGGGCCAGAGATGTTCCGGCGGCACGCGAAAACACCCCCGGCACGTCGCGCGCCGGGGGTGTCGGAACTCTATATACATGTCGACTCGGGTCTGGCCCGTTCAGCGGCTCTACCCGATCCCGTACTTCCTCATCTTGGCGTGGAGCCCCGGCCGAGACAGCCCCAGGACGTCCGCGGCTGCCTGCTTGTTCCAGGCGGTGCGCCCCAGCGCCTCCAGGATGCGGCTCTTCTCCAGCGCCTCCACCTCGTCCTTCAGTGAGCGTCTGAGCGCCTCGTCCGAGCGGAGCCCGGTCTGGTACTGGTCGCGGAGCTCGGGACGGACCTTGTCGATACCGATGACCTCGTTGTCGGCCGCAAGCGCCACTCCCCTGCGCACGTCGTTCTCCAGCTCGCGGACGTTGTTGCCGCGCCAGTCGTGCTTCGCGAACAGCTCGCGCACCTCGCGGCTGACCCC
>JBDRTQ010000368.1:0-2270 GCA_043823885.1 Candidatus Eiseniibacteriota bacterium
GCGACATCGTCTCGGGCGGCACACACTCGACCAGCATGCCCCAGACACCCGCCTCCTGCAGCGCGATGGCGTCCTCCACGAGCTTCTTCGCGGCATCGGCGGTCTTGCCCTGCACCCTGTATCCACCGAGCGCCGGGGCCGACTGCGGCGTCAGGCCGATGTGGCCCATGACGGGCAGACCCGCCTTGACCATCGCTGCAACAGTGTCGGCCACGCGCGCGCCGCCCTCCAGCTTGATGGCGTCGCAGCCCCTCGCGATGTACTTGCCGGCGTTCTCGATGGCCTTCTCGTGCGACATCTCGTAGGTCATGTAAGACATGTCGCCGACCACGAACGCGTACTTCGTCCCGCGGAGCACCGCCTCGGTGAGCATGAGCTGCGCATCGAGCGTCTGCGGCAGCGTCGTCGGGTGTCCCAGCACCGTCATGGCGCCGGAGTCGCCCACGAGCATCATGTCGATTCCCGAGGCGTCCATGATCTGCGCCATCGGGTAGTCGTAGCACGTGAGCCACGTGATGGGCTCGCCCTTGCGCTTCATGCTGCGGAGCTTACCCAGTGTCATCTTCGTGCGCTTCTTCTCGTCGGGCATGATTCCTCCTCGCGCGACGCCGGACAGCAGCGGAGCGCGACTGCGCGGCCGCCGCCACGACGTGCGTGCGGCGCGAAACGACACTACGGCTTCGGAATAGCGAGACCCTTCGCACCGATCTCCGACAACGTTGCCTCCGGGAAGTTCTCCTGGACGATCTCGTGGATTATCTGAGCATACTTGACCTTCTCCCTCGCCCAGCTGGCCAGCATGTCGGGGCTGACCCAGGGCTTGTAGAGAGCCGCGCCCGTGGCCGCGCATGCGGGGCCCGGTTCGATCTTGAAGTAGACGGGAGCGAGCGTTCGCGCGATCTCGGGCGCGTCGTAGAACCGCGTGAACCCGCCGAACGACTCAGTCAGGAGAATGTGCATGTCGAGCGGGATGTCGCAGGCCTGCCTGATGGTGGCGTACTGCTCGACTGTGAGGTCTGCCACGGGGCTGAACGTCCCGGCGCCCAGGCTCTCGAGCACCTTGCCGCCCGCCGCGTTGCCGTGTCCCGCGTAGACCGACACCTTGAACGTCACGTCCTCGGGGATGTCGCCGGCCTTCTTCATCTCGTTCAGGAGCCAGAGCTCGCCCTCGTCGATGACGAGGAACCCGCGGAAGCCGACGTCGATGAGCTCCAGGATCTCAGTGATGACGTGTGAGAGCGCGTCCGAGCCGCGGAAGCGGAGGCCGGACAGGCCGCCTTCCGGTGTCGCGACCTGACGACCAGTGTACCATGGTGTTCTGGGGCCGGGCGTGACGATGACCTCAAGCTTCGCCTCGGCGGCCATCTGCGCGAAGTCCTTCCACTCGCTCTTGGTCATGTATGTCGCGCCCATCACCATCGAGATCATGCGATGAAGCGGGATCTTCCGCTTGTTCATCTCGTCGATGGCGGCCTCGAGCACGTTCGGACGCTCGATGCCGGAGATCTCCATTCGGTACCAGGCGCCGTCCGGGAAGCGCTTGGTGCTCGTGGGGAGGTCTCTCGCGTCGGTCCCGGGAATCCCATGCTTCTCCATCAGCTTCCGTGTATCGGACATCTTCATGCGTGGCTCCTTTCCGGCGCGTTGCCGTCAGGCGACCCGCGCGGGCGCGCCCGCGTCTCGCCCAGAGTGGGTGTGCGGAACTGGATTCAGCGCTATCAAGCAGACCAAGAGTCTACCAGAGCCCGATGAGGGCTTCAATGCGTTTTGGGAAGCAGAGATACGGCTCTCGGGAGCTCACGCGGGGCGAGGGCGACCCGAACACACGAGGGCGACCCGCACTTGACATGAGTGACAGACAATAATAAACTCTAAGTATTCTTGATTGAGCGAAGCAAAAGCGGCCCGCTGCGATGGCGCCTGCGTGCGACCCGTCAGCGGGCAAGGCTCCGAGTTTTCTGCCGGAACGCTCCGGCCGAGGAGAGAACAATGAGGACGACCGCACTGCTGCTCCTGCTCGTCTGTCTGCTTCTTCCCGCGACGGCCCTTGGCACGTGGGTCGTAGTCGACCAAGGCGGTGGCGGCAACTACACCACGATCACCGAGGCACTGGCGAACGCCCCGGACGGCGCATATGTCCGCGTGAAGCCTGGCACGTACTCGGCGACCTCCGGTGAGACCATGCCCATACAGATGCGGTCCGGCGTGACACTACAGAAGCACCACACGCCGCTCGGCGATGTGATCATCGATGGCGAGGGGCTGACCCG
>JBDRTQ010000369.1:0-3412 GCA_043823885.1 Candidatus Eiseniibacteriota bacterium
GACCGAAAATGGCGGTAGCAAAGGGCAGAGCCGCTCGCAGGGCCAGACGAACTCATCCAGCACAAGGCCAGCACCTGGCACAAGATCAGAACAGGGAGGAGCCAGTGAGCGGAAGCAACCCGGATTCCAAGATGATGGACCCGCGCACAGACCAGCCGGACAAGCCACTCGAAGATAGTCCAGAGAAGGTCGCGACGGAATTGCTGGGTGCCGGGGAGGCGCTAGGGATCGACTATTCGCTGGTTGGAGAGGCAAAGGCTGAGAAACGGTTGCTCCGGCGTGAGCCGCAACCACGCGACTTCAACGCCTGGGCGTCCAACCCCAACATGCTCGTCGAGGAGTACCCCGACGATTTTTACTTCTCCATCGTGCGCAAGCACCCAACCGAGGACGCCGCCGGCAACTTCATCGGAGGGTACACCCGCAACCGCGTGAACCACGCTATCGATCTCGACTGGATGAAAGAGCAGTTCCCTGATGGGGGCAGGTACGAGGTCCAGTTTCGAGGGCCGAAGAGCGGGAAGGGTGGGTTGATCCTGACCTACTTCTCTCCGCTGAGCCTGGAGTACCAGGAATACCGGGCACCTTCGTTCGACGGGATCGACCACGTGCCCAGAGGAAATGCACTACCGACGCGTACAGATGAGAACGGTAACGACGACGACGACGACGACGACGAAGAGGAGTCCCCGATTCGCGGCACCCCCGGCCTCTCCGACGCGCTGGCCCTGCGCTACGTCGAGTCCCTGGAGCGGGACAAGCGCCGTGCCGAGACTGTCCATACACCACAGATGCGACCACCTGTGTACCCGCCGCCGAGACCAGCTCGCCGCGACGACGACGAAGAGGACGATGTGAAGAAGTCAGGAGACGGCCAGGTGTTCGGACAGGCGTTCACGAAGCTCGTCGAGGCGCTGGCGACCCGGCCGCAGACCGACACGACACCACGAGACGACACCGGTGACAGCCGCCAGGAGGTGCTGCGCCTCCACGGACTGCTCAACGGCATCCAGGACTCGCACCGGAAAGAGCTGGCCGACCGGCTCCGTGAGCAGCGAGAGTCCCTGGAGGAGATGATCCGCGAGCAGCGTGCGAGCTTCGAGAAGCTCGGCGAGGAGATGCGCACGCAGCAGCGTGATGCGCTCGACCGCACAGCCGACAAGCACAAGAGTGAGATCGCCAGCATCCGGGAAGCACAGGGGGAGCGCGTTGATCAGCTCAAGGAGAGGGTCGTCGACCTGAAGGACGAGCTTCGCCGGTCGCTCGATGAGGTCTCGAAGCTGCGAGGCGACCTGGCGACTGCCCAGGCCGACGCCGTCACCTCCAAGAGCGAGCTGGCTGCCGTGCGGATCACCAAGGAGTCCGAGATTGCGTCGGTCAAGGCCGAGGCACGCGCCGATGCCGCTGACAAGGCGCGCGTCGAGGCGCTGTCGAACAAGAAGCCCGACGATGACGACCCGCTGGGGTCGCTGCTCAACAAGGTCACGCAGGCCAAGCAGCTCTCGGAGAAGCTCGGTGAGAGCCTGGGCGGAGGTAAGAGCGATACGGTGAAGGCGCCGTCGCGGATCGACCAGCTCGTGGACGTCGCGGCCAAGGTCGCAGGCAGCGGGGAGATCCGCAAGCTCGCCGGGGTCGTGACCGAGGCGGCAGCCAAGGGCGTCTCGGCCGTGATGAAGGAGCGGCAGGAGCGTAGGAACGCAGCGACTCCGTCCACGGATGCCATCCTGGCAGCCTATGGTCGAGGCAAGCGGCAGGTGTCCTCCGAGCCCAGGCGTCCCGAGCTGCCGCCCGAACAGAAGGCGAAGCCCGCCGTCGAGTCGGCGGGGGAAGCTGCTACCGACCTGCTTCAGGAGATCGCCGCGTTGAAAGCGTCTGCCGAGGAGATGCTCGACGAGGTCGAGGACTTCGCCGCGACCGACGAGCCCGTCGAGAAGGCGACCGAAGCCCTGCTCGACCGGCTCCAGACCATGGCGGGTGCTTCGCGGCGAGAGATCCTGGAGAAGATCAAGGGAACGACCGCAGCGCAGACGCTCGTCGAGCTGGAGCTGTCTCCAACGAGGCTCTCGGATGAGGCGCAGAAGTATCTCGACGACATGATCCAGCACGCGTCCGGGTTGAAGGAGTAAACCATGCCTATCCGGTTGCTACCCAAGATGACGTCTGGTAGGCTTCCCCCTACGGAGGAGCCTCGGGATGGCACCCAGGACATTGATCGCGGCTTGCGTTGCGGGCGTGGGTCTCTTGGTGGGTATCATGTTGAGGTTTGAAGAACTATGGATCAACCTGCTGCTCCTGACGGGAATCGTGGCCCTCCTGAGCGTGGCGGCGATCACATGGTACCGAATGTGGTGCGAGGAAAACTCGGCTGTGTGCGTTCAGTGCAGACGAAGGTTTCTCAAGAAGGATCTGCGGGAGCTAGAGATCCGAGGCAAGGTGGAGTTGTGGTGCCGAGACTGTCTCGGGGGCGGCGTCTGCACAGACGACCTTATGCAGAGTGAGAGTGCGAAGGCCATCTTTAGCGGGGAAGGAGAGGGGCCATGCCCCAGATAGAGCCAGCCTTGTTCATCGAGCCCTTCGACGAGCTGGGCAAGTGCGCGCGTGCATCTCCCTCGTCCCTGCTTGAATTCCAGCAGATGTTCCCCGACGACTTGGCCTGCGCGAAGTACATCGAGTGCCTGCGTTGGCCCAAGGGCTTCGTCTGCCCAAAGTGCAGCGTCCAAGGCGAGCCCTATCGCTTCGAGGGCCGCCCGACACAGTTGCGCTGTCGTTCTTGTTCGTCCGACACGAGGGTCACGGCGAGTACGATTATGCACCGAACGAAGCAACCGCTCCTGCGCTGGTTCTGGGGTGCCTACCTCGTGACCTCAGAGACGCCAGGCAAGTCAGCGCTTCAGTTCAAGCGCCAACTTGGCGTCAAGCGTTACGAGTCGGCCTTCATGATGCTTCACAAGCTCCGGGCCGGGATGGTCAGGCCGAACCGCGACCGCATCGGAAAGGGCCGCGACCTGGAGACTGGAGCCGTCCGGCGTTACCCCGTCGAGCTTGACGAGGCGTATGTCGGGGGCCGGACCAGGGGGAAAGGCCGTGGGGTCACCCAGAAGGTCGTGGTCGTGGGCGCGGTCGAGGTTCGCAAGAGCCGAAAGGAGGAGAAGGACCCGAGGACAGGCGAGACGAAGCCGAAGTTCTACGCGGGCAGGCTCCGCTTGCGCATGGTCCCGAACCGTGGAAAGATCGTCTTGACCAAGTTCGCCACGGAGAGCATCGAGCCCGGCACGATGGTCAGGACGGACGACTGGGACGGCTACGTGGACCTGTGGAAGTGGTTCGAGCACGAGCCCGTCATGAAGGCCGACACGGGGGAGGACGTGAGCGAGTTCCTGGAGCCCATGACGAAAGCGCAAAAGGCAAAGGA
>JBDRTQ010000370.1:0-2111 GCA_043823885.1 Candidatus Eiseniibacteriota bacterium
CAGACGAAGCTTGGTAATTACGATTCGGCGACGCCGCTCGACGACGGCCTGAGGCCGCCGAGCGAGAGCGCCTGACAAGGCTGTGTTTGCCCGAGTGCGGTCGTCTCAAGGAGGCGGCCGCACTCATCGCATCCAGAATGCCTCCTCAGGATCGGACCCACGATGGGCAACCGCGGCCAACCATCGCGTCTCACCCTCATACTGACCACCCGCTGCAATATGCAGTGCAGCTATTGCTACCAGAGCGTACGGGAGCCGCGCAGCATGGACTGGTCTGTTGCCAAGGCTGGCGTGGACCTCGCGTTGACAGCGCACGGCGACGGGACAGAAATCACTTTCTATGGCGGAGAGCCGCTTCTCGAACTCGACCTCATGCGCCGGGCTGTCGACTACGCCGAGAGCACGCGGCGCTCCGACGAGCGCATCAAGTACTGGGTAGTCACGAACGGAACGCTCATCACCGACGAGGTGTCGGACTTCCTCGCGCAACACGAGTTCAAGATCCTACTGAGCTTCGACGGCGTGCCCTCATCACAGGACCTGCGCGGGGAGGGCACGTTCGAGACGCTCGACAGCGTGCTCGACTCCCTCAAAGAACGGCACCCGGACTACTTCAGACGGGCCGTCGAGATCAGCGTCACCGTGTCGCCACGCGCCGTGCCGTTTCTGGAGGACTCCGTCGACTACCTGTTTGGGAAGGGTGTGGGTGAGATCGACCTGACGCCCGTCATGACGCCGAGCGCGGGTTGGGACGAAGACTGCCACCGGGAGCTTGAGGCGCAGTTCGAGCGCATTCGCGCGAGTTCCCTCGCGCACTTCGAGAGAACCGGCGAGGTCCCGCTCTCGCTCTACGCGGGCAAGGGCCATCTTTCTGGACCACCGGTCACGAGCCGGGCCATGTGCGAGATCGTCGACAGCAACTCGTGGGCCGTCGACGTCGATGGGAGAGTATCGGGTTGCACGCTCTTCGCGGCGTCTATCCAGGAGTTCGGCTCGCCGCTCCTGAGAGAGTGTCGTCGAGTGCTCTCGTTGGGGCACGCGACCGACACCGATCTCCACACGCGGTGCGAGGCGTTTCCCGACGCGGTGGGACGCCTGCCCATTTTCTCCGAGAAGGAGAAGAAGTACTCCTCCTACCGCAGGTGCGCCGACTGCCGCTTCTTCGCTGCCTGCGTCACGTGCCCGGCTTCAATCGGCTTCGCCGACGGCAACGCCGATCCCCACCGCGTGCCCGACTACTACTGCGCCTTCAACTATGCGTCGCTGGCGAGCCGTGACGGATTCCCCGTGCAGCCGACCGACCTCGAGGTCATCCGAGGCGACCGCTTCCGCAAACTGAGGCTCAAGTGGAAGACGATAGGGGAGGATGCGAGGGGCGAGGCCCGGGAACGCTCCGGGCCGGGGCGGCCGCCGGAGTAGCGTTCACCCCGGCGGCCCACTATCCGCCGCGCGCACCCGTCGACGTCGACGCCCACGCGAACCGGACGCCGCGTCCTACCAGTCGACGTTGATGCCAACACGGATCAGACGTCCTTCCTCGAAGGTAGAGGGGTCGTTGAGAGGTTCAAGACACTCCCTTCCCTCCGCGTCGGTCTCGACGAACGCGCCCCCGAGGTTCCCGGTCATCGTGTAGTACTCGTTCCCGTAGACCCCCAGATTCAGCGGGTTTCGCTTGTCGAACACGTTCATGGCCTCGAAGAACAGGCTGAACTCCTGTCCGTAGAGCCTGTATCTCTTGCGGCCCTTGAGGTCGAGCTTCTGGTGCGACGGCCTCTGCCCGGAGTTGACCGACTCCGGGTCGATCACCTTCTGCCCCAGGATGCGGGGAGTGTACGGCAGGCCGCTTCCATAGCTGTAGTCGAACGTGATCTCCCAGTTGCCGGGGTCGCTCACGAACAGGAACCCGGACGCTCCGTGCCGCTCGTCCCAGTTGAGCGGGATCTCCTTGAGCGGCTGACGCGGCAGCCCCGCGGCCTCGGCCTGGGCGCCCTGGTTCTCGTCGGACGAGACGCCGGTGGCCCGAAGCAGCGTGTAGGACATGCTCCCCATGAAGTGGTTCGAGAACCGCTTGGTCAAATTGAGTTCCACTCCCTTCACTGACTCGTAGTCCT
>JBDRTQ010000371.1:0-2360 GCA_043823885.1 Candidatus Eiseniibacteriota bacterium
TCGCGGTGCGGCCCATGGGCAGCAAGCTGACGCTCATGGCCGACGCCAGCGCCGAGCGCGACCAGGATATCGGCGACGCGGTCTACACCGCAGGAGTAGAGGCCGAGGTTGCGGACGGCCTGATCTTCCGCGGCTCGCTCCAGTCCTTCCCCGACGGAGACGACCGCGGGCAGGAGTTCAGTGCCGGCCTGTGGTTCAACATGAGACACGTGGGCGTGGGTGGCGACTACAGGAGCTTCGAGGCCGCCGAAGACGACATTCTGAGCTTCGGGTTCACGACGAGCGACGAACGGCAGCGTACCGTGTTCCGCGGAAGCGGGCATGTCGCCGAGATCAAGGTCAGAGGGCCCCTCTCCGACTTCCGACGGGGCTGGAGCCTGCTCGGAGAACCCGGAAACAGCGCGCAGGCAGTTATCAGCGACATCAGGAAGGCCGGCAGAGACGAGTCGGTCGACTGCATCCTTCTCAACATCAAGCCGCTCGGCGGCACGTTCCTCGGCGGCCCGTCGGCGCTCGTGCAGGAGATACGCGACGAAATTGTGCGCGTCAGAGAAGAGTATGGGGTCTCGGTCGTGGCATTCCTCGAGTACGGCGCCGGCACGCAGGAGTATTTCCTGGCGTCGGCCACGAACAGGATCATGGTGCATCCGTCCACGGGCATCGAGGGACTGGGCAACTACGTGACGGTCAAACGCTACACGGGCTCGACCGAGAAGCTAGGCATCGAGTGGGACTACATCTCGGCCGGGAAGTACAAGAGCACGTTCCACTCTCTGGGCGGCCCTCCCCTGACCGACGAACAGCGGGCGGAGGTCCAGGAACTCGAAGACGCTATCTACGACGAACTGATCGCGGCGATCGTGAACGGTCGCGGTCTCTCGAAGGCGGAGGCGGAGAGCGTGTGCGACGGCAGGATCCTCATACCCGAGAAGGCCATCGACCTCGGGCTCATCGACGACGTCGGCACGTACGAGGACGCCAAGGCGGCGGCCCTCGAACTCGCGGGCGGCGACGTTCCGGAGGAGCGCGAGGACATCGCCACGGTGAACGTCGCCTGCTGGCGCGACCGGGACTACGACTGGGGCGCCCAGCCGGTGATAGCGGTCGTCGGCGCCTACGGCGGCATTCAGGAAGGCGAAGGCGGGACCGACCCGCTCCGGGGCGGGCAGTCGATAGGCTCGGAGACCCTCGTCAGGGCACTCAGGGCGGCTCGCAAGAACCCGAAGGTCGATGCTGTCGTGCTTCGCGTTGACAGCGGCGGCGGCAGCGGACTCGCCTCTGACATCATCTGGTACGAGACGGTCAAGGTGGCTGCCGAGAAGCCCCTCATCGTGTCGATGGGCGACATCGCGGCGTCCGGCGGCTACTACATCGCGATCGAGGGCGAGAAGATCTTCGTCGAGCCGCTGACGATCACCGGGAGCATAGGCGTCGTCGGGATGATGCCCGTCTTCGAGAAGCTCTTCGAGAAGATCGATGCGACGCACGAGACCTTCAAGAGGGGCGAGCATGCGGACCAGTTCTCTCCGATGCGCAAGCTCACGGACGAGGAGATGGAGATGGCCCAGGAGGTCATCACCTGGTTCTACAACGACTTCGTCGAGAAGGCCTCCGAGGCCAGGGGCATGAGCGAAGAGAGACTGCACGAGCTTGCCCAGGGCAGAGTCTACATGGGCAGCCAGGCGCTCGAGAACGGCCTGGTCGACGAGCGCGGCGGGCTGTCGGCAGCGATCGACTACGCCTGCGAGAAGGTCGGGGTCGAGCGCGAGGACGCGAAGATCGTCTACTACCGGGAGGGCTCGTCCTTCATGGACGAGTTCCTGGGCGGCGCGGCGGCGAAGCTCGGGCTGTGGAAGCTCCTGGACTTCGGGGACTCCGGGATGCGCGACCTCCTGAGGATGGAGGCGATCACGGAGCTGCCGCTCGACTAGGCGGCCGGCGCGAGCACAGAAGGGACCGTTCGAGTCCCGCAGATACATGAAGGGCCGCGGCGTCGAAGCTGCGGCCCTTCTGCTTGCGTATGAGTGAACCTCAGACGAGACAAGGGGCTGGTGCCAGACGTGTCGTTCGCGCGCTGGCAGCGTCCTTCTCGTGTCCACCACCTGGGCTGTTCTCGTTGACGCGAACACGAGATGTTCCGTACAATGGTAGATTGATTTCTGTAGCAGCCAGAACGGTGTTCGTTCCGCGATCTGGGCGGTGCGCGATCGGCGCGTGGGGACATCACGCAGAGGTACGAGCGCGTTAAGGTGCGTCGTCGAGAGGAGTCAGACATGGCAGTCAGCGGAGGGTACAACGCGTTCGAAATGGCGCGTGCCCAGTTCGACAAGATAGCGGACATGCTGGAGCTGGATGGTGGC
>JBDRTQ010000372.1:0-9116 GCA_043823885.1 Candidatus Eiseniibacteriota bacterium
AAGGTCGAGGAGATCCTGTCCGGCGCCGGGCTGGCCGACGCCTCTGAAGAGAGGAAGGCGGAGGCGCTGGTGCACTGGGTCGCGCAGAACATCCGTTACAGCGGCCAGACCATGGGCGAGGGCGAGGGATTCACGCTCCACTCGGGAGCGATGATCTTCGAGCAGCGAAGCGGCGTCTGCAAGGACATCGCCGGCATGCTCATCACGATGATGCGCGCGGCTGGGATGGACTCCTACGCCGCGATGACGATGGCGGGGACCCGGATAGAGACGGTGCCTGCCGACCAGTTCAACCACTGCGTGACGGCGCTCAGGAAGGCGGACGGCTCGTTCGAGATGTACGACCCGACGTGGGTCCCCTACATGAACGACATCTGGTCGAAGAACGAGACGGAGCAGCAGTACCTCATCGGCTCACCGGGGGGTGAGGGCCTCGCCTCGATCGACTACAGCCCGCCCGACGAGTCGCCTCTCTTCGTCACGCACGACGCCGCGCTCGCCGAGGACGGGACGCTCACTGGAGCGTTCCGGTTCGAGGGAGCAGGGGCGCTGGACTCGAGGCTGCGCAACCTTGTGAGAGGCAGCAGGGTCCTGGACGTCGGGGACGACATGGCGTCGCTCCTGTCGGTCCTGGGTAACCGCGTGGAGGTGACAGGATACTCGCACGTCGTTCCCGACGACTTCAGCGAGAACGCGTGGGTCGAGGTGGAGTACAGGGTGCCCGGGTTCGCGCTCGACGTCGAGGGCGGCCTGGAGTTCGCGAGCCCGGTGATGACGGTTACGCTCGGTAACGGCTGGCTCTTCCGGGCGGGCGTCTACGACTGGGCCGACGAACGCGATGGCGACCTGCTCCTCTGGTTCACGCAGCTCCTCGACTGCAGGGAGACGGTACGTCTCCCGCGCGGGTACGCCGTCCCGGAGCCGCCGTCGTCGGACGAGATAGACGAGACATACGCGTACTTCAAGGGCGAGAGCGAGATGGACGGCAGGAACCTCTCCCTTACCGGGCTCGCCGAGGTCAGGCGACGACAGATACCGCCGGACGGCTACGGCGGGTTCAAGAAGGCGCTCGACGAGGCGCACGAGTGGGGCGAGCACGTCTACCGCGCCGAAAAGGGAGGCGACCGATGAGGAGCATCAGACACGCGACCCTGGCGCTCTCGATCGCCCTCGCTCTGCTCGGAGCGGTCGTCGCGCACGCGGCGCCCGAGGCCGCGCGCGGAGGTCACGACGTGGGCTCCCTGATGACGGCCGCCCGCGAGCACTACGATCTGTCCCGTCTCGACGCCGTCCTTCTGCTCGAGCACTCGACGATCGAACTGAGACAGGACGGCACACGGGCGACCACGGTCCACCGCATCGTCTGGTTCGGCACCGAGATGGGCCTCGACGCGTACGCGGACCTCAGAGTGGCGCACAACACCGAGACGTCGACACTGGAAGTGCACGCGCTCCGGACGTGGCGCGACGGCCGGTGGTGGCCGGACGCGAGCGAGGTCAGCGAGACGGCGGTGGTAACGACGACGCCCTACGCGCTGGCCTCGGCGTACGACTACTCTACGATCCGGGAAACCATGCTCCTGCACGACGGCGTGGAACTGCCGTGCATCGTCGAGACCGTCTACACGATCACCGAGCGTCGGGGCGCCGGGCTCGGTTCCGACGGACTGTGGGTCCTTCCGAAGGCCGACCCGGCCGTTCTCACCGAACTCACCATCATGACGCCCGCGGGCGCCGGGTTCAGCCACGCGTCGGGCAACGGCGCGCCCGCGCCCGAGCTGACATCTGCGGACGGGAACGACCGACGCACGTGGAGCGCACGGCTGGTCGACCGGCTGCCCAGACCGCTCGTGACAGCTCCGGAGCGCCACGCTCCATACGTGGCGTGGTCGACCTGGGACAGCTGGGACGACCTCGGAGACGCTTTCTCCTCCGAGGTGGAGGCGACCGCGGGACTTGACGACGCACTCGCGGACAGCGTGGCCTCGGTCACCGAGGACAGGCCGTTCGCGTTCGCGCGCGCGGCCGCCGTGGCCGAGTTCATAGGAACGACCACGCGCGCCATACACTACGACGGCTCGTTCTGGGAGTTCGCGCCGAGGACGGCGACGAGGACCTGGGACACGGCCTACGGCCACGGGCTTGACAGGACCGTGCTGGCCACCGCTCTCTTCAGGGAGGCCGGCCTCACGGCCGTGCCGGTCTTCGCGGGCAGGGGCCGCGGAGCGGTGGACGCGGACGTCCCCACGCTGGCGCGCTTCGACGGACCGTTCCTGAGCCTGACCGGCGAGGGCGTGAGCGCGGTCTACGACGCGTCGACGAACACCCTCCATCAGGGCCCTGGAATGCTCCAGGGGCGTGCGGTGTGGACACCGGGCGGCGGAAACGCACCGGCGTCACCGTCCCGAACGGGGGAGTCCGCCACGTTCGACCTCGTCGTGTCGCTGACACGGGACGGAGAGGGGATCTGGACGGGAACGGGACTGCTCAGCACGACGGGAACGCTGTCGGTCTACGACGACGTGGTCGGTCTGGACGGCGAGTCCGGAGACTACCTGTCACGGGTGGCCAGCGCCGCCGTCGCGGGCGCCTCGCTGGAGGACCACAGCCTCTCGCTCCTGACGAGCGAGGCCGTCACTGCCGGGTTCTCATTCTCGTTCGAGGCGCCGGAGCCGGACGATGGCGACAGAACGCGGCTCGTGCCGGGTGACCCGCCGGGCGGCGTGATGTCGGCCCTGCCGGCTGACGTCCACCTCTACGTCGGCGAGCGCGACTCGCACGTGGCGCTGCCGTCGGCGATGCGCCAGAGCGTCGCCGTCACAGTGAAGGGCGACGACGTCGAGGCGGTCCGCATTCCCGAGGAGGTTGCGCTCGAGAATGCGACGGGCAGTTTCCGACTGTCCGTCGACGAGGGAGACGACGGGAGCTTCACCGTGACGCGCGAGCTTTCGATCAACGGGAGCGGCTCGCCGTCCGGGACGAGTCCCGTTACCGTGGCGCCGGCAGAGTGGCCGGCACTGCGTGCCCTGCTGCTCGAGGAGGCGGACCCGAGGAACAGGACCATCATGCTCAAGTAGCGCGGGCTGGAATCTGACCGACCTTGGGGTACTCGCACAACCACGAGGCTCACACGGGGGTCGATCCGGCCCAGACAGACAGGATCTTCTTCGCGAGAATGGGCTGCGCGTGGGTGATGTAGGGGACCCGATGCGGCCTCCGCGTACACTGCTCCCCGATGCCGGACGCACGGACAAGCTCGGTTAAACGTTACCGGCCATTCGGGGGTCGAAGAAATGACGACGCGATTGAGCAGCTGACCAAACCTCGCGTCAATTGACAGAAGAACGGCCGCGGTGGCACGTGTAGCGCTCGTGCTCAGTCCCCCCTCATGACGGTCGTCTGTTGCGATCGAATGCGCGTGCCCTGCGGCGCTAAGTAACAGACACAAGTGCCGATCAAGAGCTCGCTCCGAGCTCAGCACTGACCGGACGAACACCCCCACAGGAGGAAGAGCGACTGAAACGGCTAATGGATAAATACGTACTGCGGAGATGCTCGCGCCGCGCGGCCACTCCGAGAGTCGCCGCTACGGCCATCGCCGTTCTCGCGCTGTCGCTGGTGATGCGTGTTCCGGCGGCGCAGGCGGACGGAGAGCGGGCGGTCAAGACGCCAGACCGCATTCCCAAAATCGCGAACGACGTCAAAATCGACGGCGTACTTGACGAAGCAGTCTGGGAGAGGGCGCTGGTGATGGGCGTGAACAACGAGGTCCGCCCCGGCAACAACATCCCGGCTCCGGTAGAGACCGACATGCTGCTCGCCTACAGCGAGACACACTTCTACGTTGCGTTCAGGGCGTACGACCCCGACCCGTCGCGAATCTACGCGCACCTTTGCGACCACGATGAGATGTGGAACGACGAGTGGGTGGTCATCGGCATCGACACCTACAACGATCAGCGAGGCGGCTACGAGTTCGCGTGCAATCCGCTGGGCATTCAGGGCGACACGGCAAGCGGCGTCCACGGTGACGGCAATTCGTGGGACGGTATCTGGGACTCGGCCGGGAAGATCTTCGACTGGGGCTACAGCGTCGAGATGGCCATCCCGTTCAGCTCGCTCCGGTTCCAGCGAGTGGACGGCGACCAGATCTGGGGCGTCGACGCAGTGAGAAGCTACCCGCGCGAGGTGCGCCGCCACATCAGCCTCTATCCGCGCGACCGGGACGACAACTGCTACCGTTGTCAGATGGACAAGCTTGTCGGGTTCGAGGGCGCGACGCCCGGCAGGAACATCGAGATAGACCCAACGGTATCGGCGGCCGTCTCGCAGTTCAGGGAAGGGGACTCCCCACCATACGGGGAGTTCATGGACGCGGAGGAGAACTTCGATGTGGGCGTCACGGCGAGGTGGGGTATCACGCCCAACACAACGCTCTCGACGTACGTCAACCCAGACTCCCCACAGGTTGAGCCTGATGCCTTTCAGCTGGACGTCAACAGACGCTACGCGCTCAACTACGAGGAGAAGCGTCCGTTCTTCCTCGAGAGCTCGGGCGCGTTCAACAGCTTCTACTCCCGGGCCATCGTATCGCCCGCGTGGGCGGCAAAGATCACGGACAAGGCGGGAGACAACACATTCGGCGCACTGGTGGCGCGTGACGAGCTTACGAGCCTCATCATCGCGGGCAACCAGGGATCTTCCGATACGGTGCTCGACCTGGAATCGACCGCGACGGCACTCAGATACGCGCGCGACGTCGGAGACATGTCGTCGATCAGCACCTACTACAATGGCCGCGAGGGCGACGGATACCACAACCGCGTCGCGGGAGCAGAAACGGAATTCTGGTTCACGGACAACGACAAGATCGAAGTTCAGGTCGAGGGTTCGTACACGCAGTATCCGGACGCCGTTCTCGAAGACCCGGAGATCGAGAGACAGCCCGCGAGCGAGTTCTACGACCGTTCGTACCAGATTGAGACGGGCCACTTCACGAGCGGGCTCGACGTCTACGCCAACTACACCGACGTGGGAGACAACTTCCGCACGGACCTGGACTACATGCCGCACGTCGGCTACAGGCACCTTGAGACGGGGGCAGGCCGCACGTGGCAGCGCGAATCGGGTAGCTGGTGGACGATGCTCAATCTGGGCGGATGCTACAACTACCAGGAATTTCAAGACGGGACGAAGAGCACCAGAGGCTCGAACTTCTGGATGAACTACCAGGGACCCAAGCAGTCGTTCGCCGACATCAGCGGATGGTTCGGGACGACGGCGTTCGCGGGGAAGGAATTCGACACCTGGGAGCTCAACTTCGACGCCGGCTTCTGGCCAAGTAGCGCGCTCTTCGCGTTCATCGACGCGTCCTACGGCGAGACCATCGACTACCGAAACGCCAGCATCGGGCACAGATTCTCCGCGGGTCCGCACGTCGAGCTCAAGCTGGGCAGCGGACTGTCGTCCGAACTCGGCCACGCCTACGAGCACTTCACCGAGGAGGGTGACAACCTCTACACCGCCAACGTGTCCTTCCTCAAGACCGTGTATCAGTTCAACAGAAGGATGTTCGTCAGGGGCATCCTGCAGTACAGGGACACTGCCTACAACACGGACTACTATCCCGCGAACTGGCCGGAACAGAGGGAACAGCTGAGCAGCCAGGTGCTGCTCTCTTACAAGGTGAACCCTCAGACGGTGTTCTTTCTCGGCTACTCCGACAGCCATGAGGGCAATCAGGACATCGACTTGACCCAGAGCGGACGAACGCTCTTTGCAAAGATAGGGTACGCCTGGGTGCTGTAGTACGCCCCCACGTGAGGGGGGACGACGGACGAAGAGCGCGGGGGCGGCGCTTCCGACCGTGGGGGTCCAGGAATGCGCCGCCCTGCCGTCGCTGGCCCGGATTCAGAAAACCCTTGCCTCAGGCGCCGGAAACGTGATATACTCTCAGCGAGTCGGGAGATAGCGAGAGCGTGATGAGCGCGATCGACACACACCGCCCGTGCGGAACTGGAAGGTTTTGCGAACGGGTTTCTTGTACTAGTGTTCATTGGGATTGCGCATCGGTACAGCAGTGCCTCTTGTTCCAATGCGGAGGGCTCGGAGAAGGGGGAAGCCGAAACATCGGCTGCCGAGCGCTGGGGCGGGAGCAGCGAACGCAAAGATGCGCTGGACCACCTTCCGTTTCCGTTATGAGGGGGGACTGAGCGAATGAAGAGCAGATTCTTGGCGATTGTGGGGGTCGGAGTGATCCTCGCCGTTTGCGTGGGCGCAGCGTCGGCCTACGATTTCGACAACGGCCAGAGCCTCCGTTCAGCCATGCCCATGTTCGACGACCGCCCAGCGGGGCAGTTGGAGAACAACAGTGCAAGGCTGGATACTCTGTGGATCTTTGATGCCGACTACTCCGATCTCGTCGGTGACAACGCCGGCTGGACGGCGTTCGACCGCAGCGGTACGCTCGCGTCGGACAACTTCTGGCACCACGACACCATCCGGATGCAGGGACATACGCACCTCGGTGACTCCACGTGGTGGTGCGGCACGTACGACGACTGCTGGCGCCAGAACAGAGGCTACGGCAACGACTGGCTTCAGATACTCGAGAGGCACTTCGACGAGCACGTCGCGGTGCCGGGCGCGACCATGACGCTCGAGTACGACCAGCGCGTCGCGATGGAGAACAACTACGACTACGGCTACGTGGATGTCCGCTCAACCGCGACCGCTGACACTTGGTACACGGTCAAGTTCGTGGACAACCCCGGCTTTGCCGGCACGCCGGGTATTTCGCAGGACTGGGACAGCGTCAATCCGCTGGCGCCGGGCCACGTGACCATAGACCTCAGCCCCTACATGGCCACGGAGTTCGACCTCAGATTCCGGTTCGACTCCGACCTGGCCTACTCGAGCCAGGACCAGTTCGACAACCCGCCGCAGAGCTCCGTCAAGGACGGCGCTTGGCAGCTGGACAACATCACCCTACTGGTAGACACGACGCCCGTGTTCTACGACGACGCCGAGAGCGGCGACCCGTGGGTGCACGACGACGTTGTCGCATCGGGCCAGGTGGGCGTCACGTTCTGGCGCGGCCGGTTTGGCGTGGACTTCGTCACCGGCAGGGCCTTCACCTGCGATGACCGTCCGGTGGGCACTTGGATGTTCGCCGGCGTCGACCCGTTCACGAGCAAGATGGTCGACGACGAGGTCGCATGGCTCATGAGCCCGCCGATCGACATCAGCGGCGCTCAGAAGCTCGTCGGATACTGGGACTTCTGGCTCGACATGCCCCGGACCTCCGGGGACATCTGCAACCTCGAGCTTGCGTCCAACGACCTGTACGACTGCGTGACCCGTCCTGACGGCTTCATGGATGAGAACCCGGGCTGGTGGTACGGCGACCCGGGCTGGCGCACCAGGGTCGACGACTGGGACGCCTTCGCCGGCAACGACTGGCTGGCAACACTCTGGATCGAGACCCATCAAGACCCGAGCGCCGGGCACTGGGCCGGAATCCTGATGAACCACCAGAAGGTCGGCATCCCGTCCGGCGACGGCGGAACGGTGTGGGAGGTCGACACCTGGAACAGGTTCAACGACTGGTACATCGAGCAGATGGCGGACGCTCTCCTCGACACGATGTACATCGGTGTCAAGGACGACGACGGCATCGCATCGGTGACCCTCATGGCCTCGAACGACGGCGGACTGACCTGGAGTTCCTACAACTGCCGTCACGAGAGCGCCGAGAGTCAGTGGTGGTACGCGCCGCCGCCGGCAACCGAAATGACGCTGGGCAGCGAGATCTGGATGTATTTCGAGGCGCAGGACCTGGTCGGCAACACGGCGATCTACCCGTCGGATGCGCCCGATCACTACCTCGAGATGTCCATCCTGCCCATCCACGCGTCGGTCGCCAATCCGGGCCTGCTCCTGGTCGACAAGCACGGGCGCGTGACGCCGGGTGAGACCCGCTTCCGCGGCGGGTATCCCATCACCAGGCCGCTCATCGGGAACCATTCCGAGTTCTACTACGTCGAGATGCTCGAGATCCTGGGCTACGACTGGGATGTCTACGATGTGGAGGTGCCCTCCGGCAGCATCAAGTCCCAGGGGCCCGACACGATGGGCTACAAGTACTACGACACCCAGATCTGGTTCTTCAACGAGTTCAACGCCTATCTGTTGTGGGCGTCGGACCAGGAGAACTTGATGGCCTGGCTCCAGCAGGCGGGCGAGGGCAAGGAGAGGAACCTGCTCTTGACCGGAAACGACGTTGGGTTTGAGATGATGGACTCCCTGAAGGAGACGCTGAGCTTCTACGAGACGTGGCTGGCAACGGAATACGTGGCCAACGGCGTCGGTGTCGTCACGGTCGACAGCGTGCCTGGCCTGAAGGAGCACGCGGGTGGCTGGACGTTCATGGACTACGACGACGGCTCGTGCATCGTGCGCGGCGGCTGCCCGGTCCTCAACGACTTCGACGTGATCCAGCCCTACGCTGGCATCCCGGGCACGGAGATCGTGGCCGACTACGTCAAGCTCGACTCGTCTGAGCTGCCCGCGGGTGTCGCTTACACGCACCAGACGCTGGGCTACCAGACGGTCAACCTCGGGTTCGGCATGGAATTCATGATGGACAGCATGGAGACCGCGCGAGCCCCGGGTTACTACGTCAGCGGAGTCAACGACCGAGTCAACCTGATGGGTAACATCATGAGCTACTTCGGTCAGACCCCATCGGGTGATCCTACGGGTGTGGTGGCCGGCGCTAAGAACGAGCTGACGCACGCCTACCCGAACCCGTTCAACCCGGTTACGAAGATCGCCTACAGCGTGAAGGAAGCCGGTCCGGTGATGATCGAGGTCTACAATGTCGCCGGTAAGGTCGTCCGCACGCTTCTTGACACCGAGCTTGACGCCGGCGCCAAGGGCTTCGTCGCCTGGGACGGCACCAGCGACACGGGCAACAAGTGCGCGAGTGGTGTCTACTTCTACCGCATCGCGGCTCCGGGCTTCACGGAGTCGCACAAGATGATCATGCTGAAGTAGAGCACCATACTGAACAGATGGTCAGAGAGGGGCCGGCCCATCGGCGCCGGCCCCTTTCA
>JBDRTQ010000373.1:0-2404 GCA_043823885.1 Candidatus Eiseniibacteriota bacterium
GGCTTACGCCCGTCCCCTTCCTCTTGCTGCAGCGTACGGACGGCGGTGGCGCGGGTGGTAGCCGCTCGCACGTGGCAGGAGAGGCCCCGCCGCCGAATACCCGGCCGGCCGTTCACTTATCTGACCAAGACTCATTGCACAAAGTCGGCCCGGGTGGTAGAATTCTCGTTGGCTCACTTGATCAAACTGCACCGGATGGCCTGACCCTAAGCAGGAGGTGATACAGGGAGAAGAGCGAGTTCTGCCGAGCGAGTTGTCTGGTCTTGTTTCCGGGAATCAAAGGGGAGGCAATGATGCGCGCACTGTGTGTTGTGTTGACCATTCTCCTCGTCGTGTCCGTAGCCGCGGCGGACGAGAAGGTGAAGCCGTGGGGTCCTCCGGTTCAGACGAGCGTCCGCGCACTCGACTGCGTGAACGCCGTTCCCATCGCCTGTGGTGAGACGCTGTCGGGCGACAACACCGGCATGCCGAACAACGTGGTGAACTACGGCTGCACGAGTCTCAACGAGAACGGCGGAGAAGTCGTCTACATGATCGAGCTGCCGGCTGGCTCCTGCCATGAACTGACCATCACGATGACGCCGAGCGGCTGCGACCTCGACCTGTTCTTTCTCGGAAGCTGCGACGAGGGCGACTGCCTCGCATACTCCGGCGGCACGTCCACTGAGACCATCAACACGACCTGTCTCGAGCCTGGCACCTACTACATCGTGGTCGACGGATACGGTTCGAGCGTGCCCGGCGCGGAGTGCCCCTTCACCATCAATGTCGCGTGCGCCGAGTGCGAGTGCCCGGTCCCGCCGTGCTGCCCGTTCGACTACGTCAAGCACCTGGTAGACTTCAACACGTGGGACGGCGGTTTCTGGACCGCGCCCTGCGGCGGCGCCCCCGTGTGGGAGTGGGGAGCCGTGGCGAACCCGGACGTTCCCCCGGTCGCCTGTGAGGACGTGCCGGTGACGAATATTCTGGGCACGATCATAAACGGCGATTACGGCAACCTCGCTGGCGAGACCGCCATCGTGGGTCCGTTCGCACTCAACGAGTACTGCACGTGCCTCGAACTCTGCCACTTCTACGACACCGAGTTCTCCTATGACGGTGGCAACGTGAAGATATCGACCGACAACGGGGCCACGTGGACGCTGATCACGCCGGCGCGCCCCTACGACGACAACGCGCTCTACACCGGCAACCCCTGCGCCCCTGGCGAGGCCGGATTCAGTGGTCACGGCTCCTCGACGTTCTTCCACCAGGACTGCTTCGACATCTCCGACTTCGTCGGGGAGAGCATCCTGGTCGGGTTCTTCTTCGGCTCCGACAGCTCGGTCGGTGGCTACCCCGGCTGGTACATCAAGTGGCTGAAGATCGGGTCCGACGACTACTCGCCGGTCGAGGGTTCGAGCTGGGGCAACATCAAGGCCATGTATCGCTAGTATTCGCGCCTGGCGGCGCGTTCCAGGGAATGGGGGGGCGGGCTTCAGGTCCGTCCCCCTCTCCTTGTACGGCCGGCGCCTGGGAGCGTCACCGCCCGCCGGCAGACACTTGACCGGGGCGCCCCGCATCTGCGAACATTGCCCAGGACAGACGACAACCGCCGAGACGGCGCTCAAAGCACTGGAAGGAGCCTCTGATGAAGTTCATGCCGAAGGTGGAACGCCCGCTCAAGCCCGTCAACATGGAGGGCGCCAACAAGGTCAGCGTCGCGAAGATGGTCGCAGAAGAGGACGGGTCTCCGACGGCCGCGATGCGGCTCTTCGAGATCGAGCCGGGCGGCAACACTCCGTGGCACGCCCACGGCTGGGAGCACGTCATCTACGGTGTCGAGGGCAGGGGAGCGCTCAGGAGCGAGAACGGCGAGGCCGAATTCGGACCGGGAGACGCTCTCCTGGTCGAGCCGGACGAGGAGCACAACTTCGTCAACGTGGGGGATTCGCCACTCAAGTTCATCTGCGTCGTGCCGCTCGCGGGCGACAGATAGACCTCCGGCCCGGTCAACGGAGCCGGCCCCGGCGGAGACAACCCGGGAGTCAGCACAGAAAAGAGGGTGCCGGAGCAAGAAACCGCTTGCGCCACTCCGGCCCCTCGCGTATACTGTCGGTTCGGGAACAAGAAGCGCCTTTTAATCTAGCACTGAGAGGCTAGGAAGGGTGAGCGTAAGGAAGCGCATAAGAAGCGGGTTGTCGCAGACTCCGGTCGGCGGTGCCCGTTTTTGCGTTTCACCCCCCGGCCTCGGGGAGGGGTAAGTGCACTGGACCAGCAGGCACCTGCTTGGCCTTGAGGGAACGACCCGCGAAGAGCTCCTGGAGGTCCTCGACACTGCCGCCAAGTTCAGGGAGATCCTGGACAGGCCGGTCAAGAAGGTCCCCACGCTGCGCGGCGTGACCATAGCCAATCTGTTCTTCGA
>JBDRTQ010000374.1:0-2097 GCA_043823885.1 Candidatus Eiseniibacteriota bacterium
GTAGAAGAACGGCAGCGTCCACCAAAGCGAGTTGCTGAGACCGATACCGAAGACGCCATCTTTCTTGTTTGTCAGCTTACGACCGTACGATATCACCTCGTCCCACGTGGCAGGAGGCCGTTCCGGGTCGAGCCCGGCGGCACGGAAGTGCTCCTTATTATAGAAGAGGCAGAGCCCGTTCGTCTGGTCCGGCAGCCCCCACAGCTTGCCGTCGTAGTAGCAGCTCGAGAGCGCGACAGGCAGGATCTCCTCCCGGAACTCGGCCGGCACGTACGGACCGAGGTCCAGGAGCGCGTTCTTGCTGGCGAGTCTCGAAAGAAACGAGACGTCGACCCTGGCGATGTCCGGCTCGGTGCGCGTCGTCAGCGCGGTCTGTATCTTCGGTTCGGCGCCGGCGAACGGAAGCCGGACCACGTCGATCGTGATGCCCGGATGGGCCACCTTGAAGCTCTCCACGATCTCCTTGAAGACCGGGTACTCCTCGTCGTTGTAGGTCTGCCAGATGGTCAGCGTGGCGCCGCCGTCCTGCCCGCCCCCGCAGCCGACCATGAGCGCGACCGCGCAGATCCCGACGACCACCGCCGCCATAACCGCTCGTCTCATTCCGTGTCCCTTTCGCGTGGTGTTCCCGCGGGGCGCCGGCTCGTCTAGCCCTTGAGCGCCCCCATCGTCATTCCTTCAATGAAGTACCTTTGAGCGAAGAAGAAGAGCGCGGCTATCGGCAGCACCGAGATGCACGAACCCGCCATCTTCAACGTGTACAGCTCTTCGTGCGCGCTCTTGAACATGGCGAGCCCGACCGGAACCGTGTAGAGACGCTCGACGTTCGTGACGATCAGCTGCCAGAGGAAGTTGTTCCAGTGGAACTGGAAGGTCAGGAGGAAGAGCGTGGCGATGATCGGGATCGACAGGGGGACCATGACCGTCCTGAAAACCTGCCACTCCCCCGCGCCGTCTATCTTCGCCGCCTCAAGGAGCTCCGAGGGGATCGTCATCATGTACTGCCTCATCAGGAAGAGGCCGAAGACGTTCGCGAGATGTGGGACGATCATCGCCTGGTAGGTGTTCATCCATCCCAGCTTGTTGATGATGGCGAACTGCGGCACGACGTACATCATCCCCGGTATCATGAGCGATGCGAGCAGGAACCCGAACAGCTTGTCACGCCCTATGAACTGCTTCTTCGCGAAAACATATCCCGCCATCGTCGCGAACATCGTCGCGAACAGCGCCGCTGTCGTCGCCACGATGACGCTGTTCCCGAAGTACCGCGCGAACCCGTAATCGGTGAGCACGCGCCTGAAGTTCTCGAGCGTCGGCTTCGAGGGGAAGATCTCGGGCGAGAACGCCTGGCCCGGTTCCTTGAACGCCGTCACGACCATCCAGAAGAACGGGAACAGAACGACGACAGCGGCGGCAGTCAGGCCAACGTAGAGGACCGTTCTCCTTGCGATCATCGCGCCCGTGCGTGGCAATTTCACACCTCCGCCCTGAGGAAGCGCCTGTTGACAAGGGAAATGATGAGCGTAAGCGCCAGGAGCACGTACGACATGGCCGCGGCGTACCCGAGCTTGAACTGCGTGTAGAACGTGTCGAAGACGTAGTACCCGGTCACCCACGTCGCTCCGAGCGCGCGGCCTCCGACGTCGATGTTGGGCCCGCCGCCCGTCATCGCATAGACCTCGGCGAACGCGTTCAGGGCCCCGATCGTCCCGATGATGACCATGAAGAGGGTGATGGGCTTCACGAGCGGGAGCGTTATCGCGGTGAAGCGCTTCCACGGCGTGGCGCCGTCTATCTCGGCCGCCTCGTAGAGCGACTGCGGGATGTTCTGGATCGCCGACAGGTAGAGGATCATCCCGAACCCGGCGCCCTTGAGCACGTTCGCGAAGACGACGGACGGCATCGCCGAGCCGGGTATGCCCAGGAACCCGCGCTCCGAGAACGTCATGATGCCCACGCTCTCGAAGATGCGCGTCAGCACTCCAACGTGCGGGCTGTATATCAACGTCCACACAATGCCCACGACCAGCATGTCGAGCACGTAGGGCATGAAGAACGCGCTCCGATACGCCGCGACGAATCTGAGCCGATTGT
>JBDRTQ010000375.1:0-2999 GCA_043823885.1 Candidatus Eiseniibacteriota bacterium
GAGGTCCTGCGCCTCGTCCACGAAGACGTAGTCCCAGGGCTTGTTCCAGGCTCCACTTCGAACGATCTCGACCGCCTCGTTGCGAATCTCGGGGAAGCGCTCGCCGTTACGACTTGCGTCAAACGTATGGAACAGCTCCCACACCGCAGTACGTAGCCGCGCCGGGAATGCTACGCCGCGTCCGGGCCGTGCCGTATTCAGGTATTCCTCGAGCGAACGCAATCCGCGACCGGTGATGATCCAGTCGAACTCCTCGAGCAAGTACTGGTCGGACAGTCGAGCGAGCGCGCGGACGCGAAGGCGGCTCTCGAACGAGGAGCTCGTGCCTGGATCGTACGCCTTACGAGCCTCTCGGAGGCGGCGCAGGGTTTCACGATCGGGCTCGAATCTCTCGAGTGGCCTCCGACTCGCCACGACGTCCCGCGCCACCTGATCACACGTTGCCACTTGAACGCGGGGAAGCTGGTCGGTTGTCAGGATCTGTTCGAGGAGTTGTCGGGTGACTGCGAGGAGGGCGCGCGTGTAGGTCGTGAACAAGACATGCTCTCGGCCAGTCGCATTTGGTCGCTCGAGGACTTCTCTGACCCGATAGAGGGCCACGGTGCTCTTGCCTGTGCCGGCGCCGCCCGACACCATCGTCGGACCGTTGAGTGCCCAGCGCGTCAATTTCAGCTGGTCCTCGTCCAGGGTGAGGAGGAAGCCGAGGAGATCACCCTCCTTGTAGCGGACTAGGTGATCGGTCGACGGCACGAGAAGATCTGGCTGTTGGACAACTCGGTCCAGACTGGGCGGGAAGATCGCGTCGAGGACGCGGGCGAGGACCTCGCTGGCGATTGGTGCTTCCAGGAGATCTTCTTCTGTCTTGCACCGTCGAAGGACCGGCTGCGCCGACAGAGGAATATCGATCTCGGTCAGCCACTCCTTCGTCAGCTCGAACGGGAGTGGGCGTTCCTGGCTGACGGGCGCGAACGAGAACGTCTTGGGCGTTGTCTCGAGCAGTGCGTCGAGATCCTCTTCTCCAGTGGGTGGCAGGTTTGGTGCATTGCCGGCCTCGGGGACCGTGCGGTAGGTGTCCTCGCGTCGTCGGCGAACACCGAGCAGGCAGACCCAGTCCTCTCCGAACCGGTAGAAGACCCGGTGGTCGGCTGCGCGAAGGCGGTAGATGCCATCCGATCCCTGGAGCTTCTTCTTGACCTTGCCGTCTGGTAGGGGATCTGTGACGAGCTGGTTGATCTTTTCCCAGAGGAGCGTTGCCCGGTCGCTCGGGAAGGCTAGAATCTCCCGCATGCACGTCGGCTTGATGGTGATCTGCCTCTTGGTCATCGGGATGCCTCCTCATGGAAGACCAGACCGAGTCGCTTACGCAGAACACCGAGCACGTACGCCAACTGGTCGAGCGCTAGCGTCCAGCGGCGGCTGCTCCCTTCTGCAACTGACGACGACGAGGAGATCGCGAGGAAGCGGTACTCTGCGATCGGCAGCCAATGGGGGACGGAGAGAATTGCCACTTCGTCGCGTTTCTCGAGCGAGGCTCTGACCGGTGAGCCGAGCGCCCGCACCACGGCGAAAGCGCTTCGCGTACCGTCGTTCGGGCGCAGCGACACGAAGGGCGATGTCTTCGGAGTACCCTCGTCGGTCCAGGCGAAGAGCCAGTGTCCCCATCGGTTCCGGGCTCGCCACAGGCGGGCCGCCTTGGCCGACTCCGCGGGCGCCCAGCGGAAGCCGGCCTCGGTGGCGACACAGCCGCGCCAGGCCAGAGACTCGTCGCGTTCGAGGCTCCCGGCGCCCTCGGATTCGGAACGTAGGCGTCGATCGAGACCGTCGAGCCAGGCCTGGTCGGCGCAGGGAACCCTGTCCAGGCACGCCCACGCGGCGGGGGTGAGCACGACGCCCCCAGCCGCAACAATGGCACTTCTGGCCCGGTCTGCGTCTTCGACACGACACGTGCGAGATGTCCCGTCGACTCTCCATGTCCCGACCAAACGGGCGGCCAGACGCTTGGTGGGAAGACTGCTCGCTATTCGGATTTCGCCTCCACCGAGATCGACGGCACGCAGCGGTGTGGCGAACATGACGCCTCCCGTGCCGACAACGATGTCTCCTTCACGCTCCAGGAGATCACAAACCTCCGCGACCAGGGTTTCGTCGAGGCTCGCGACCGGAGCGGCGAGACGACGCACCCGACGGATGGTCGAGGAACGTTGGCACGCCCGACGCGCCGAGACTTCACCACGAACGAGATCGGCGACACCGGAGACTTCGGACGGGTCGCCACCCAGCGCCTCGTGCAAGACTGTGCGTGCCTCTTCGATTGGCAGCAAGGCAAGCTTCATCACACGCCCTCCGAAGCCGTACGCAGGAACTCGACGAACTCCTCCGGTTCCTTCGAGGCGACGCTCAGGTCCCAGACTCGCAGCGCCAACCTGGCTGTTCGACGGTGCCCTGCCCAGCGGAGACCGTCACTGACGAGCACGTCCCGCAACCCCTGGCTCGCGCAAAGCTCGTCCAACCACGTGAGAAGCGCATCCGACAGAGGCTGGGTCAGGTCTTCTACCAGGAGCAGAATGCGGGCCGGGTGCCGTTCGATGGCAGCACCGAGACGTTCGGTGTGCAGGAGCCGATGGGCCACGACGTGGTCCGGTGGTTCGGAGGCTTCGGCCACCTCGATCGGCTGCATGTCGTATCCCAGGACCGAGCAGAGCGGCTCGAACCAGATCGGCAGGAGCTCGGCATAGGCGCCGGCCAGCCGCAGCGCTGCCGACCCCCTCGAGGTAACCAGCTCGTCGACCCGGAAGCGGATCGCGTCGGGCGTTGGCCTGCGCTCGTGCCTCAGGACCGCGGCGCCCAGCTCTCCGAGGTCGAGCACAAGGTCGGCCATGGCCCTCCGCGTTCTCTTGTCGTGGGTCGCGACCAGCACGGCCTTGGAGTCGACCGTTCCGTCCCGGCCTGCGTTGGACGAGAGCACGAAGTCTTCTGCCAGCTCTCTCCACGACACGCGC
>JBDRTQ010000376.1:0-4006 GCA_043823885.1 Candidatus Eiseniibacteriota bacterium
TCCTCCGCCGGAAGTAGCGGGAAGGCGGCGCCATCCGACCAACCACGGATCTCGTCGACCGGAACCACCGAGTAGGAGCCGGCTGGGTCTGCCAGCTCTCCGACAGCACCCGTACCGATCTGGTATGCCTCGTAGCTCCCATAGGGACCGCGCAGAGGGACGACGGGCTTCGCGGCCGCGGACTTCCGCTTCGCCACCGAGAGAAGGGCTATCGTGTACCGGTGCTCAGCCTCATCGAAAACCCATCCGCGCGAATTCAGCAGCATCGTCAAGTCCCCAAACTCGCCGTACTCAAGCAGCTCGAGCCGGAAGAGCTCCGAGCCCTTCGCCGCGAAGACGGAGCGGGGAAGAACCACACCCATGTGTCCCCCGGGCGCAGCAAGGAGATACCAGAACCGCCAGGTGAAGGCCTTGTAGAGATCGGGGTCGCCGGTTCCCATGCCCGGGAAGGGACCACTGACAAGCGTGTCACGCAGGAGCTTCGCCGCCGCCACCTCGTGCTCAAGTGCCTGGACCAGATCCGCCCGTTCTGTCCTGAGCTTCGGGGTCAGCTTCTCGCGTTCGCTCTGCTTGAACCCCTTGAATCCCGGCACGTGACGGCTCCAGAACCCGTGCTCCTCAACCCGGACCTTCTCCCACGGCGGGTTCCCCAGAATCACATCGAACCCAGGGCGTTCGCGAAGGAAAACCTCGGCGAAGACGATCGGGAAATGAAACGGCGGGATGGCATCCAGAAGTCTCTTCGCCCTCTCGTGAAGCTCGCCTCCGGGCAGGGATGCGATGTCCGAGAGAAGATTCCCTTCGGCTCCCGAACCCGTCCTGAGCTCACCCGCCAGCTCATCGTCCAAACGCGATGCCGCCACGATGTCCATCAGCGCCTCGGCCGGGCGCACCGCCTCATGGGCATCAGCAAGAGCCTTCCTCGCCGCCTCGATCTCGGCCTTCGTCCCGTCCGACAGGTGTGCAAGGCGCGCCAATGGCTCCTCGGCCGCGGCGAGCATCGCCTCCGGAGAGAGCGAGAAGAGGTCGCTCGTATGCCCGGACTCGTCCGCCAGCGCGTCCGTGATCTCATCAAACGTCGCGACACCGACCAGGCTGTTTCCCTGAACGAGCGATCGGTCGAGGAAGCTCAGCGGCAGTCCCGGAACGAACGTGTGTATCCACAGAGACAGCCGGGCGAGCTGGACCGCCATCGGGTTGACGTCCACACCGTAGATGCATCGCCTGGCTATCTGGCGCCTCAGGAGCCGCGTGTCCTCGATCTCGTACCTGTCGGCGAGCGAACCGAGGTTCTCACCGGCCGTCGTCCTGAGACGCTGGAGTTCATCCGTCACACCCGGAAGTGGTCGCCTGGCCAGGTACCCGTGGAGCCTGGGCTCGATCCTGTCCACAGCCGCGACCAGGAAGTGCCCCGAGCCCATGGCAATGTCCGCCACGTAGAAGCGGAAAAACTCGGCCGCCGCTGTCTTGTCGTCAAGCTCATCCAGGCGCATTAGGTGAGCATCGAGCGCCGGGTCGAGCGCGTGATCCAGAAGATGGTCGACGGCAAAGCTCTTCGTGTAGTAGCTCCCGGACGATTTGCGCGCTCCCGACGCGTTGTGTACGTAGACACCGCCCTCGGACACGACCGTCTTGCCACGCTCCTTCGCCGGTACGTACGCGCCCCTCTTGTCCAGAGCAAGGTCGGACGCGGCGACCGAGAGCTCCTGTTCGAGGAGTCCCTCATAGACGGTGCCGAACTCGCGCACTCCGAGACTCCTGAAGTCGACCGGCCCGAGCCCTTCGGGACCATCGTCCAGGAGAAGCGCCGTCAGTATCGGCCCGAGCGCCCTGTCGGGTATCTCAATGCTCTCGAGGAGCGCCCCCAGCTTTGACACATCGCCGTCGCTGCTGAAGAGAGCTCCATCGTATGCAGGCACACCCCACGCACTGTTTCCATTCCGGACCGCCTTGAAGATGGCGCTGAGCTGCTCCCACAGCACAACATCGGGACCAAAGCCGGAGTCGGACCGAGCGACCGTGAGCAGATCGTCCGCGATGCTCTTCAGGGAGTGCTTGTGATAAGTACTGTTGATGTCGTACGGAAGGAGATCCTTGTCCTCCGCGTAGGCGATGAAGAGGACGCGGAAGAGGAGGAAGAGCGCGGCGCGGTACGTCTCGCTGAGCTCTTCGGCTCCTGGCGCGCTGAGCGCTCTGGCTTCGACGAGGGCGTTAGCGAAAAGCGGCACTACATCGTTGTAGATGCGCTCGCGAAGACGCTCGCCGAGACCACTTGCGAACCTCTTCGATGACTCGAGCACGTCATCGAACGCACCGCCATGATCCAGGTTCTCCGCCGCGAGGAAGAGCCACAGATATCCGGCCCGATCGTCCGGGAGCAGGTCGAGCTGGATCTCAAGATAGGTCTCGGTCCGGCCGCGGCGCCCTACACCGACCGATGTGCTTGTGGGATGGACCCGCAGTGTGGAACCCGACTCGACGATCACGTAGGGGATGTTCTGCTCGTCCGCCCGCGCCAGCGCGTATGAGACGGGCGACATCTCGGAGAAGTCCGGATGACCCAGATCGGCCGACTCGCCGCGCTCGAGGAACACCGCGATAGCGATGTTCCGCCGTCCCGCCTTGAGAAGCCACGTCGGCCCTCGCATTGGCTCTATGGTGTAGCCAAGCGCTTCGAGGAGCGGCCGCCCCCGATGCTTCAGGACCGCGACCGACTTCGTTGTAGCCGTTTCCCAATCGGACCGGAGCAGAACGCCGGTCTCCAGTTCGTGCGTCGCGAACAGCCCTTCGTTGCGGATCCCGGGCGACGGTCCCTCCAGGCCGGGCACGGCAGTATGCAGATATCGGATGGCCGCGTGCCTGTCGGACTCGGCCAGGGCGGCCTCGCACAGGCGCTCCACCTGACCGGGATCGAGATCCATGTAGGCGAGGGGGTCTTCCCCCGTGGGACCACAGAGGGCTGCATTGTCACCGTAGAGAGCAACGAGCAGAAGCGGGAACGGTTTCTGGCCCTTCCGCTCCTTCCACAGCGCGCGAAGCTCGTCCTCCCTCGGCTTCGACTTCCAGTTCCCGACAAGCACCTGAAGCGCCGCGTCGCCACTGCCGAGTGCGTAGCCGCGAAGCTCCTGCGCCCTGACCTTGGACGAGGACCAGGGACGGAACTCGCGACCGGTCAGGAATGGCCTCGAGATTGACAAGGTTGCTCCCCACGTGGAATCCGGCGGCGGGTAGCAGCAGGATGCTCCTCCCCGGCGACCCGCCACGAGCGCAGCCGCACGCGAGTATATCCATATCCGGAGGGGATGGCGCAAGCGGTTTGGACAACCAACGGCGATGAGAGGCGGTCCAGTGGGGCGACGGGGGCGAGCACGGTGTGCGCGGTTGACCGGCACGGGCGAGACGCTCGCGGGCAGGCTTCTCGTCATTGAGGGCGCCGTGCCCAGCTTCGACGTGATCGAGATAGAGAGAGACCCCGGCTGCCCGGCCTGCGGACGCCTCGACTGAACATCTCCGCCTGCTCCCGACCCCGGCCACGCCGAACCATCGCACGCGCGGCCTGAGGGCCGGGAACCGCCCTGTACGCGGCAAAAAGGTGTTGATTCCCTTCGCGAAGGCTGTATAATCACTTGACTCGGGCAGAAGCTTGCTTTCTGCTTGTCTTGAAATCATCCGAACAGGAGAGCGGGACACAACTTAGTCCCGCGCCCGAGACTGAACGGTCCGCGCCGGACGCCCCGGCACGGCCGTGCATCGGAACGTCACGTCGACGCGGCGGCCGTTCTCCTCCAGTTCAAGAGCGAATGTCGCAACAGGCGGCTCCGGCGAGCCGGGGCATGACAACGAAAGGTGGATGCAGACGTGGCAGAGAAGCCAAATGTAGCAGAACTGCTGGCCAAGGCCAACAAACCCAACGAAGACGCCATGAGGCTTCACCCCTTCTACAAGGGGAAGATAGCCGTCACGCCGAAGTGCCGCATCAGGGACTTCGACGACTTCGCGATCTGGT
>JBDRTQ010000377.1:0-6294 GCA_043823885.1 Candidatus Eiseniibacteriota bacterium
GCTGGCGCGCATGCGACGCCGGTAGGGCCTTGGAGCCGCGGCCCCCGCTGGACCGCAGGCGCGCGATCCCGAAAGGACGAACATGAGTTCATCCGTTCTGGTCACAGGGGGCGCCGGGTACATCGGCAGCGTGACGGTCGAGAGGCTTCTGGCCGCCGGCTGCCGCGTAGTCGTTCTCGACAACCTCAGCAAGGGTCATCGATCGGCAGTGCCGGCGGACGTGCCTCTGGTGCGCGGCGACATCGGTGACGCCGAGCTTGTCTCCGGACTTCTGCGCGAGCACGAGGTCGATTCGGTCATTCACTTCGCGGCCATGAGTCTGGTCGGGGAGTCGATGGAGAAGCCCGCGGACTACTACGACAACAACGTCGTCCGTGGGTGCAGGCTTCTGTCGGCCATGTCCGCCGCCGGCGTGTCGAAGATCGTCTTCTCGTCGTCGGCCGGAGTCTACGGAGAGCCGGAGTCGGTGCCCATTCTCGAGAGCGCTCCCACCGAGCCAGTCAACGTGTACGGCAACACGAAACGGGTCTTCGAGCGCGTGCTGGGATGGCAGTCACAGTCGACCGGTCTGAAGTACATCTCGCTCCGGTACTTCAATGCCGCCGGCGCGTCCGCGAATTGTGGCGAGGACCACAGCCCGGAGTCGCACCTCATCCCGATCGCGCTCCAGGCGGCCGCGGGCAGACGAGCAGAACTCACCGTGTTCGGCGACGATTACGACACGCCCGACGGCACCTGCATCCGTGACTACATAGACGTGCGCGACCTGTCCGACGCGCACATCGCGGCCATCGGAGCGCTGGGTGAAGGGCGGAGCGGCGTCTACAATCTCGGGAACGGCGAGGGCGCCAGCGTCCTCGACGTCATCGAGACGGCGGAGTCCGTGTCGGGCAGGAAGGTGCCGTGGAAGTACGGCCCGAGACGCGAGGGAGACCCGGCCAGACTGGTCGCAAGCGCAGCTCTGGCGAAGGAAGAACTCGGGTGGAGGCCCGAGCACCCAGCGCTCTCGGACATGGTGGGAGCCGCCTGGGAGTGGATGCAGCGATTCCCCGACGGGTATCCGGATTGACGGGCCGCCGGCAGGGGACGATGAGATGCTCGACCGGGCGCCCCGGACACAGGCTGCTATCAACAGGCTGCTATCGGCTTGACATGGCGGGTCCCCGTTGTTAGTATGCTGATTCCTGACATGTGCCGCCCTAGCTCAGTTGGTAGAGCAACGGACTGAAAATCCGTGTGTCCGCAGTTCAATTCTGCGGGGCGGCACCACAGTTCAGACGCGACGGGAACTGAGCTGGTGTAGCTCAGCTGGTAGAGCAACGCATTCGTAATGCGTAGGTCAGCGGTTCGAGCCCGCTCACCAGCTCCAGAAGAACGTCGACAGGGCGCGGCCACGCGGGTGGCCGCGCCCTGTCTTTTTCTGAACGCGTCTTCAGGCCGCGGACGCCCCTCGGAGGGAAGCCGTTGCGGGACGGGACGCGAGAGAGTAACATACGGCAGAGAGAGCTCCGGCTCCGGGAGCGCGCAAGGACAAAACGAGGGGCGTTCTTGTAGTAGGAAAGGTAGGTGGGATCCATGAAGGCGACTGCAACAGCGCTGATCGTCGCAGCGGTCCTCGTCGCTTCAGCCGCTACCGCCGGTGCCGTCATTGGATGGTGTGGGAACATCTGGCCGGTCAACGGAGCAAGCTACACTTCGGTGGAGAACATCGATGTCTACGTCCAGGTCTGGAAGGCTGGCGTGACAGACCAGCCCGGGATGGGCGGCGACATCGATGCCGCGCTCTTGTTCCGTTGTCAGGGCGACACGGCCTACACGAGTATCGGCATGACGTACAACACGGACGTCGGGAACAATGACGAGTACACGGGTACCATCGCCTCCGGTCATGGGTGCGCGGTGGTCGACTTCTACTGTGTCATCACCGACCTCTCCGACACCACGACCTGCACGGGTCAGGACCAGAGCGCGAACGACCCGCCCTTCCTTTTGCCCATCACCGAGGTGACGGCACAGGACGTCACGGTGACCTTCCACATGTGTCTTCCCACCGCGGTCGAAAGCTCCGGGGAGATCTGCGTGACGGGGAACCACGCCGAGATCACCGGCTGGGGAAGCGGTGTGGTCATGGAGCAGGAGTGCCCGGGCGTGAGCCCGAGGATGTTCAGTGTCGACGTGCTGTTCGCGGCCGGCGGCAATCCCTCGGTGCAGTACAAGTACCGGAAGGATGCGTGCACGACATGGGAAGGCACCGGCAACCACGGCTTCGTCATCGACGACTCCGGCGCGACGATGGAACTGGCGCTCGACAGCTGGGAGTTCCAGGCGGCCGATTGTCCCGATTGCGAGACGCCGGCCGAGGCGTCGTCGTGGGGGACTGTGAAGGCGTTCTACAGGTAGGTCAGCCGGGAAGCGGGATCCAGGCGTGATTCGGAGCGGAGCTGCCCGAGGGGAGCTCCGCTCAGTCTTGTGCCTCGCGACCAGGCACGTCGCGCTGCATCCCAACCAGTAGCCAAGGCGGTCGTGCTCAGATCGCCCGCGGGTCCGGGGGTTCCCCCTCTCGGGCCCGCACACACGTCTGGGGCGGGGTCCGAAGGGGGGCCTCGGCGAATTGACACGCTCCAGTTTCTGTGTTATAATACTCAACAAATCAAGTAGTCCACCGCGGACCGGCGGACCGGCTTGGAGTAGCCGGCGTTCGTCCGTGAGATTGTACGCGGGCGCCCCACGGGGCCGCCCAGGAAAGGGGATGTAAGATGAACAGGTTTGCTAGCATCGTCGCAGCGCTGCTGCTCGTTGTGCTGGCGTCGACGGCCATGGGCAACATCGGATGGGCCGGCAACGTCTGGCCCGTCAACGGCGCGGCCTACACCACGAACGACAACATCGCCGTCTACGTCCAGGTCTGGAAGGACGGATGTACCGGCGCCGCCGGTCCCTGCGCGGACCTCTCGGCGACGCTGAACTACCGCTGCACCGGCGACCTCACGTTCACGTCGGTCCCGATGCCCTACTTCGGCATCAACGGGGGCAACGACGAATTCAGCGCCACGATCCCGAACACCCACGGCTGCACCGAGGTCGAGTTCTACGTCGTGGTCGTTGATGCTGAGGACGGCGAGACGCTCTACCCGCAGGACCAGAACGGCAACGACCCGAACTTCTTCCTGCCGATAACGGCCGTGACGTCTCAGGACGTCCTGGTCACGTTCCAGCTCTGCATCTCGGAAGGTTCCGCGGGCGACGTCTGCGTGACGGGCAGCGCCCCCGAGCTGACCGGCTGGAGCCAGCCTGGCGTCTACATGGGCCAGCCTTGCCCCGCGGCGAGTCCGAACCTCTACGAGGTCACCATTCAGTTCAACGCCGGTTCGAACCCCTACGTCGAGTACAAGTACCAGAAGGACGACTGCACGACGTGGGATTGTGACCCGAACCACACGTTCGTGATCGATGACTCCGGTCCGTCGCAGACCCTGGCGCAGGACGCCTGGTGCTGGGGCGTAGCCGACTGCGTCGAGTGCGGCTCTCCGGTCGAGGACGCCAGCTGGGGCACCGTGAAGGCGCTCTACAGGTAATCGGTCCCAACGGGGACCAGTTTCCCCGCTACGGAACGACAGGACATGGCGCGGCCTCGCTTTCGGGGCCGCGCCTTCCGTTTCACCACGGAATAGCTGAGGCGCAACCACCCCGCCTTGCCCGCATCACAGATATGTGAGCGATGGGCCTGCGACGGTTCCCGTGCGACAGAGCGCTCCAGCATTGACATCCGCACTGAATTGTGATATAGTGTCCGCTGGCGGAGCGCACCCGTCGGCTTCGGTTGGGGACGCGCTGTCTCGGATGGCCTTAGATTTGCATTGGGTATGAGGGTGTGGCGCGGGAAACGAGAGATTCGCTCAACAGAGTAATGATGCAGCAGAATGATGAGACGCAATAGTAACGGAGGCCGCCTGAGCGTCGGGTGGCCAGGTCCTCGCAACGGGGTTTCCGGGCGGCCTTGGGACGCGCCGGGAGCCCGAGAGGAGAAGAAGATGAGACTCATTGCGGCGATAGTGATCGCGCTCGTGATACCGGCGTACGCACTGGCCGGCCCGAGCATAGTAGGCAGCATGCAGGGGTGGGACCCTGCGGACCCGGCCTACGATCTGGCGATCACTGGGAGCGGCGTCTACGAGCTGACAACGCCGCTTCTCGCGGGGTTCTACGAGTACAAGGTCACAGAGACGGACTTCTGGGACGGCAACGACTTCCCCGGCGCCAACCAGTCGTTCACGCTTGCCGCTGACGGCGACGTCATCTGGTTCGTCAACCTCGGCGCCAACGTCGGCGTCAAGGAAGGCGACGAGTTCGTGTTCCACCACATGAATCCTCCGATCGTGGCCGGCGACATGCAGAGCGAGCTCGGCGGAGCCGACTGGGACGCGGGCGACACGGTCAACTCCGTGATGTTCAATGGTCTCGTCGACGGCGTATGGGAGTTCACGGCTGTCATAGCTCCCGCCGGTGACTACCAGTGCAAGGTCGTCCTGAACAACAACTGGGACCAGGACACGGGCGCCAACGTGTCGTTCCACTCGGACGGCGTTAATCCCGTCACGTTCACCTACGACATGTCCAACAACACGACCGGAGTCTCGACGCAGGTTGTGACGCAGCAGGACGTCACTGTGACCTTCACCGTGTGCCTGCCTGATTCCATCGACAGTTTCTTCGACGTCTGCATTACGGGAAGCCACGCCTCGCTGACGAACTGGGGCTTTGGCATTCTGATGGGCCAGCCCTGCCCGACCCTGCAGCCGAAGCTCTGGACTGTCGACGTCATGTTCCCGGCGGGCAGCGACCCGTTCGTCGAGTACAAGTACAAGAAGGACGACTGC
Source organism: Candidatus Eiseniibacteriota bacterium (assembly GCA_043823885.1). GTDB lineage: Bacteria > Joyebacterota > Joyebacteria > Joyebacterales > Joyebacteraceae > JALGZG01. The sequence goes on from JBDRTQ010000377.1 coordinate 4,878, forward strand.
CAGACATGGGAAGGCACCGGCAACCGCCCGCTCACGATCGACGACTCTGCGCCGACGCAGACCATGGCGCCGGACGTCTGGGAGTTCCTGGCGACCGAGTGCCCGGACTGCTCGAGCCCCGTCGAGGACACGAGCTGGGGCACCATCAAGTCGATATTCAGATAGCCGGGACCTGACCGATCGAGCATGAGACATCACTCATCGGGCCCCGGCGCTGCGGCGTCGGGGCCTGGTGCGCGGTTCGAATGAGTGAGAAGGGGCCCTGGCGGCCCCGGGCGACTGGATGTTGTACTCCCCGGGACGGGGTAGAAGGAGGCAAGACATGAAGCTCTTTGCAGTGACCATGGCTCTGGCCATGCTGCTCGTTCCCGCCGCGGCTCTGGCGCTGCCGAGCATCGTCGGGAACTTCCAGGGATGGAATCCGGCGGACCCGAGCCACGAGCTCACGCTCAACGGCAACGGAGTCTACGTCCTGACCATCTCGGCAGGCGACTCGGTTCACCTCTACAAGGCCGTCGACGGCGACGCGTGGGGACAGGACTTCCCGGGTGCCAACCAGACGTTCACGCCGGCGACGCCCCAGAACGTGACGTTCTTCGTCAACCTCGGCGCCGTCCCGGGCACGAAGCAGGGCGACGAGTTCGTCTTCCACAGCCTGAACCCGCCCATCGTCGCCGGCAACATGCAGAGCGAACTTGGCGGCTCCGACTGGGACCAGACCGACACGAGCACGACGGCGATGTCCGACGGTGACCTCGACGACGTCTGGGAGTTCAGCTCCGTCATTCCGATAGGCAGCTACGAGTGCAAGATCGTCCTGAACAACAACTGGGACCAGAGCACCGGCAACAACGTCCCGTTCGGCTCGGACGGCGTGAACCCCGTGACCTTCAAGTACTACATGGCGACCAACGTCACGGAGGTCATCTCGGCCGCCGCGCCGACGGTGATCAGCGCTCCCATCGACTATGACGGGACCTCGGCGGGACTCCTGTCCGTGCAGTTCTCGAAGGACGTCGAGCAGACAAGCGCTGAGACAGAGGCCAACTACGCCATCACTGGCGGACCGAGCGGCCCCTACAGCGTGAGTACGGCCACCCTCGACGGGTCCGACGCCAGCCTCGTGCACCTCGACCTGACGACGGCGCTGACAGAGGGATACGACTACACGGTGACGGTAACGGGCGTTACCGACCTCGCCTCGACCCCCATCGACCCGACGGCCAACACGGCGTGCTTCTATCTTCACAGGGTCGACCTCGAGATCAACATGCACCTGTACATCGACGCCAACGGTGTCCCGACGAGCCTGCACGTCCAGGGCGACACGCACCCCCTCACGTGGGATCTGTGTGGCGGCGCCGAGACGCTGGACGGAGACGCCGACTCGACGTACGTCGTGACCGAATACTTCACA
>JBDRTQ010000378.1:0-5689 GCA_043823885.1 Candidatus Eiseniibacteriota bacterium
GCCTCCGCCACAGGGCGGAGGCCTCTCTTGCGGCATCTGAGACACCGTCTAGAAGTAGTAGTTCACACCGATCGTCGCGACGAACAACGTCTCGTCGAAGTCGCCCGACAGGTCCGGGAACAGAAGCATGCCGCGCGCCTCGAAACCGAGGCCGATAAGAGGTGGAGAGACCTCGAGCCCGAGACCTAGCTCTCCCCCGAGCTTGCGCGTCGTCTCGCCCTTTCCGAACTCCTCGAACTCAGCAGCATTGACACCGACGATGCCGTACCACTTGAAGCCTGGCCCGCCGCCGACGCCGCCGATGAGCGCGTCCACACCCCAGAGGTCGAAACCCTCCCCGTCCAGCGCCAGGGACAGGTCACCCTGGGCCAAGACCTCGCCGGGGTCCTCGTAGGTGAAGTGCGCGTACCACACCTCGAATCCCACCATCGGGATCGGAGGCAAGACCCTGACCTTCCCCCCGAGCACGGTGCCGGGAGACGCGTCGTCCTGAAGCGGCAGGTTCATGCCGCCGTATGCGCCCACGGCGAAGTCCACCAGTCCCGCCATCGCGGGCGCGGCGAACAACACCAGCAGTACGAACGCGGCCACTGTCGCCTGAATGGAACGTTTCATCTCAACTCCCTTCGCTGCTGCGGTGCGCGGACGGCGCACCTGAGAAAGTGAGCCTAGTCGAGCTTCTTCATTAACACGTCGATCGCACGCTCGAGCTGCGCATCCGCGCCGTGCAGCGACTCCTCGGGAACGGCCTCGACAGGAACGTCCGGCTCGATGCCCCAGTTCTCCAGGTTCCTGCCGGTCAGGTCGTACCAGCCCGAACCCGGCACGCGAAACATCGTACCGTCTATGAGCGGAAGGTCGTTCGTACCGATGACCGCGCCGTAGGTGGGCGTACCGACGACCGGGCCGAGGTCGAGAGCCTTCCACCCCATCGGGAAGATCTCCGCGTCGCTGTAGCAGCTCTCGTCTATCACGAGAGCGAGCGGCATCGTGTAGAGCTCGAGCGGATTGTAGGATGGCGGCCTGCCCCTGGAAACCGTGTAGCCGTAGACGCGGCGGTCCAGATAGCGGAGGATCTCATCGTGCACGGACCCGCCGCCGTTGCCCCTTATGTCGATGACGAGCCCGTCCTTGCCCTTGCCCTGGGCGAACAGGTCCTCCTCGAACTGGAAGAGGTTGCCGGTGCCCATGCCGGCGATATGCAGGTAGCCGAGCCTTCCACCGGACAGACGGTCGACCTTCTCTCGACGCTGCCTCACGCGTTCTTCGTACGCCAGCCTGTAGAGCGACTCGACGGGACGGATCCTCAACTCGCGCCGGTCTCTGCCGCCCGCCGAAGACGCCACCTCGATCAGGACCTCTTCGCCCGCAGTGTCCTCGAGCAGCCTGTGGTAGTTCTCGCCCGTCGCAACTTCCTGCCCCGCTATGGAGAGGATGTAGTCGCCCGCCGCGATGCCCGCCCGCTCTGCCGGACCATCCGGAATGATCCGGCGAACGTGGACGCCGGGGCCGTCGTGGTCCTCATAGTGGTAGATCCCGAGACGCCCCGTCGACACTCCGCCGCCGCCATACTTGTAGATGCCCAGGTGTGACGCGGACAGCTCGCCGAGCATCTCGCGCACTACCGAGCGGAACTCCTCTTCGGTGTAGGCCGCCATTGCCAGCGGCTCGTACTTGTCGCGTATCGCGGGCCAGTCGACCCCGTGGAATTCGGGGTCGTAGAACCCGTTCCACAGCAGCCGCCAGGCCTCGGTGAACATCACCCTCCGCTCCTCCGGAACGTTGACGGTCATCCTGACTGAGAATCCGATGCCGTCCCGGCCGGACACGTTGCCGGAATCAGGGTCTATGCCGACGCTCTGGATCCGGCTTCCGTCGATGTAGTAGCAGGTCTCGCCGCTCCGGTCCCAGTAGAGCTCACTGGGATCGCTTCCGCCCTGCGAGACCTGTGTCAGGCTGGTGCCCTTCCAGTCGACCAGCCACAGGTTGTCCCGCTGAAGACTCCCGTCGCGGAAGGCGTAGTAGTGCCCGTCGGGCGTCTGTGCGTAGAAGTCGTAGCCGCCGCGCATGTTCATGACGGTGACGGCGCGCTCGTTGATGCGGTCGAAGTCTATCTCCACGACGACGGCTGCGTCCTCTCCATCGTCGTCGCCGTCCTCCTTCTCGTCACCGACCGCGTCCTCGGCCTCCGCGTCCTTCTCGCGTTCCTCGTCCGTCTTCCAGTAGTCGTCCTTGAGAAGCCAGATGTACTTGAGCGCGTACCGGCCGTCGTCGGTCCTCGACGCGAACGAGAGCCGCTTGCCGTCGTCGGACCAGCTGGGCTGGAAGTCATCGTTCGGATGCTCGGTGACGTCGACGGGCTCGCCGCCCGCCGCCGCCACTATGAAGACGTCCTCCTTGTGGCCCATCGTGGTCCGCGAGAACGCGATCCATCTCCCGTCGGGGGACCACGCCGAGTGCAGCACGCCGGGCTCTCCCACCAGCTCACCCCGGCCGCCGCCGTCGGCGTCCATCGTCCAGAGGTACCTGTCCCCGTGCATGTAGGCTATGACGTCGCCTTCGGGGGAAACGATCGGTGAAAACTCGTCCTCGGCAGAATCGGTCAGACGCGTCGTCTCGAACTTGAGCGCGTCCGAGAGCGTCGGCTCACCGTCCTCTGCCGACGAGACGGCGTAGATGTCGTAGTCGCCGGTGCGGTCGGACGCATATACCAGCGTCTCGCCGTCGGGCATCCACGCCGGATCTTTCTCGCGAGCGGCCGTCTCGGTGACCCTTCTCGCGTCACCCGCCTCCCCGTCCTCGAACGGGCAGACGAAAAGCTCACCGCGGACCACCAGCGCGAGCTGGGTCTCGTCCGCGGAGAACGCGAACTGCGTCACTCCGTTCGAGAGGTTGAGGATCAGGTCCTCGTTCCACTTGAGGTCGCTGGCGACTGATATCACGACCTCCGCCGGCTCCCCGTCCGGCAGCTCGAGCTTCCAGACTCCGGCGTCCCACTCGTAGGCGATGAGCGAACCGTCTTCGGAGATTCTCGCTGCCTGAACGCCGTCGTGGGTGTGGTGCGTAACCTGGAAGGGACCACCCACGGCCTTCGGCTTCCCGCCATCGTCCGTCTCCGGAAGATCGACCTCCACCTTCCAGATGTTCGCTACCGAGTCCGTGCGTTCGGACATGAAGTAGAGCGAGCGCCCGTCCGCGCCCCACATGGGCCTGTCGTCGTTGTATGGAGAGTGCACGATCCGGTGGCTGGGTCCACCGTCGATGGCCCTGACCCAGATGTCGCGGGCCGAGGAACCGTAGTAGTGCTGGCGCCACCAGGGGGTCCTGCCGCGGACGTACGCGAGCCAGCGACCGTCGGGCGAGACCGACACGTTGTTGCCGCGATCGAAGAGCACCCTGCGAGGCAGGCCGCCACCGGTGGAGACGCGATAGAGGTTGGCCTCCAGCGTGTCGCGGTAGGAGGTGAAGAGGATACTTCCGCCGTCGCGGTCCCAGCACTGCGGGCTGTCCCACGAACTGTGCCACGTCAGCCGCTCGGGCACGCCTCCCTCGCGCGACACGACATAGACGTCGGCGTTCCCGGCCCTGTCTGAGGAGAACGCGACACGCTCCCCGTCCGGCGACCACAGGGGAGTGTCATCGTAGGCCTCGTGCACGGTCAGACGCGTAGCAGGCCCTCCCGAGGACGGGACCGTCCACAGGTCCCCCATGTAGGAGAACGCTATCTCGCTGCCATCAGGCGAAGGCGCCGGCTGCCTGGCGTTCAGGATGCCGTCCCCGGCGGGGCAGGCGATGACCGTGGCCAGGACGACGAGGGCCGCCGCCAGCGCCGTGGTGGCCGCTCGCCGGGCCTTCCTCGGACCGGACGCATCGTCGGGGCGGATCGTCCGTGACAGGTCGAAGTGACTCAACATCGGCTCCCCTCCGCGGCCGGCTCACGGCCGCACTGTGCGCAGAACCCACGGGACGTCCGTCTCAGGACACCGGGGTCCACGTCACCTAGAAGTACTCCACCGTTCTCTCGTCCAGATGGCAGGCCTCGTTCCATCTGAGCATCACGAAGGACCCCTCGTTGAACCCGAAGACCGAGTACCCAGCGTTGTCCAGATAGAACCTCCAGAAGTAACCGCTCTCCATGCCGAGGAGCGCGCCCGCCAGGAGCTTGACCACCGACCTGTGCGACACGATGACCATCCTCTTGCCGGAATGCAGCTCCGCAAGTTCGAGCGTCCGCTCGTAGGCACGCTCTCTGACGTCCGCGAGGCTCTCGCCGCCGGGGATCCTGAGAGCGTCCGGGTCCTCCCTCCACAACCGCCACAGCTCCGGCTGCTCGCGCCTGACGAGGTCCTTCGCGACGCCCTGCCACTGCCCCAGGTCTATGTTGTCGAAGGCCGGGTCGACCACGGGAACGAGACCGTGTGGCGATGCCACGGCGCGCGCCGTGTCGAGCGCGCGGACCATGGGACTCGAGTAGACCGCCGTGACGGGAACGGCAGAGAGCGCGGCCGCGACGGCGCCCGCTTGCGCCAAGCCGCGTTCGTTGAGAGTCACATCGGCGCGTCCCCTGAACACGCCCGTCGTGTTGAGTTCTGTCTCTCCGTGGCGTACGAAAACGATCTCCGTCATCGGTCTGTCGGTCTCCTGCGGCTGTTATCGGGCGGGGAAGAGGAACTCCACGGCCTGCGGGAAGCGCGCCGCCCAGGCGCGTTCGTTGTGGACCGCTCCCTCGTCCTCGATGTACCTGAGGGTGCGCGGGATCTGCAGTCCCTTCTCCATCAGTATGTTCCGGGCGCGACGGTGCTGCTCGATGATGTCCGGGACCTTGTTCCGGTTCTTGTCCGAATCGTCCTCGGCCGTCCCCATGTCAAGCCACACCCTGACGCCTGGAGGTGGGCTCGTTCCCGCGAGCATCGTCAGTACCTGCGAGTTCGACCACCAGTAGGCCGTTGACATGGCCCCTACGCGGGAGAACACGTCCGGATGAGTCCACGCGATGTAGAGAGACGCGATGCCGCCCAGCGAGGAACCCATGATGCCGGTGTGCTCGCGCTCAGGTCTGGTGCGATAGGTGGCGTCGATGTAGGGTTTGAGCTCGTCCACGATGAAGTCCGCATAGCGGGACGCGCCGCCGCCCTTGCCGCGGCCGGCGTCCTGCGTCGGCGTGTACTCGAACTCCCGCTCCCCCGTGTTGTATATGCCTACGACTATGAGCGGCCTGACCTGACCCTCTCCTATCATCCGCTCGAGCGTCTCGTCCACGCCCCACTCCACGCCTATGAACGACGTTCCGGCATCGAAGAGATTCTGTCCGTCGTGCATGTAGAGCACTGGATACCGCCGGCCTTCGTCCTCGTCGTAGCCCGGCGGCAGATACACGAGCACCGACCTCGTGTTGCCAAGCGCCTTCGAGGGGAAGTCATCATGATGTCTGATGTCGCCTACCACGGTGTACATCTCCCGTTCGCCCGAGAAGTCCCGCCAGTTCTGCACGTTGACGGCCACGGTCTCGTCACCGAGGACGTGGTGTTCCCTGTCAGGGATCTCCTCGAACCACCGTCCCTTCTCGACGGTCTCCCAGGAGCCCCTGGTGAACTTGTACTGAAGATCGAGTCCGGGGGGCAGGATGAGAGTGATCGCGTATGTGCGGTCAACTATGTTCCCCAGCTTGACCTTCCCGGGGTCCCACGGA
>JBDRTQ010000379.1:0-2240 GCA_043823885.1 Candidatus Eiseniibacteriota bacterium
CTCTACAGGGATCGGATAGCGCTCTTCCCGCGGTACGTGACGGACGTACACTACGGGGAGTTCCACATTCGGGGCAACGTGCCCGACTCGCACTACTGGCACAAGAGTGCCGACGGCCGGTGGGAGTTCTTCATCAACGGCCAGGGATTCCGGGACACCAGAGAGTTCAGCTACGAGAAGCCCGAGGGTGAACTGAGGGTCCTCGTGCTGGGGGATTCGTTCACGGTCGGCTACGAGTCCGCCCAGGACAAGACCTACGCGGCGATCCTGGAGCGCTACCTGGACGGCCAGGAGCTCCCCGCTGAGATCATCAATGCGGGCATGTCGGGATCGAGCACGGCCGAGGCGCTGATCCTGCTCGAGCAGGAGGGCGTGAAGTACGGGCCGGACGTTGTCGTGCTGGGCTATTACACGAACGACCTCGACGACAACCTCAAGACGGACCTCTACAGGCTCGTGGATGGAGAACTCGTGGTGAACAGGACGGACTATGTTCCCGCGATCCGCGTGCGGAACTTTCTGAACTCATTCGGACTCTACCGCTTCCTGAGCGAGCACTCCTATCTGCACAACTACCTGAACAACGTAGCGACCGTCTTCTTCAAGCAGCGGCTGCTCGACAGGAGAGTGGCCGCCCTCGAGGAGAGCGACGGGGGAGGAGCCGGGAGCGGTTCGACCGTCGAGGACTACAGGATCGATCTGGGTAGGGCACTCGTCAGACGCGTCTACGAGGTTTGTCAGGAGAACGGCGCGGAGTTCGTGCTCCTGGATATCGGCAGCCGGGAACGGGAGCGCTCGTTCCCGTGGCGGGGCGACGCCGACATCGGTCACATCGCGGACACCTACGTTGACATGTCTCCCATCCTCAAGCGGTACGAAGGCCTGATCCCACTCCGGGTTGTTCATGGCGACGGGCACTGGACGCCGTTCTCACACCTGATGGCGGGCACGGCGATTGGAGACGCGATCCTGGAGACGCACAGGTCTGGCGGGTCCTCTTCCGTCGACATCGAGGTAGCCCTGGTCGAGTAGGCCGGGCGCCTCGCGTCCAGCTCAACGAGCGAGAGCTACACAACAAGGCGGCAGTACATGAAGACGCCCGCGGATCGCTCCGCGGGCGCCCTCGTATGTGCATTCCGTGCGTGGGTCTGCTGTCCGCCCGGCCCCAGCGGCCCGTCGTCCCGGACACCACCCCGAATCGTCTGCCCGTTTCTAGAACAACGCGTAGATGAACGGAGCGAGCGCAGAGCCCTCCGTGAGGATCAGCAGCGCGCCGATGAGTCCCAGAAGCACCACCACCGGGACCAGCCACCACTTCTTGCGCACGCGCAGGAAGCTCCAGATCTCCTTGAGCGTCGAGCCCTTGCCCATCTGTCTCCTCCGTCGTCTCAGGTTAGAACTGACTCTCGTAGCGTTCCTTGCCCCTGGCATCCGGCTTCCTCTTCTCCCAGTAGGTCGCCGCGTCAGGGTCGAAGCCCAGGCTCAGGAACCGTTTGCCGAAGAGCCTCGCTATCAGTGCGATAGGAGTGACGCCGATGTAGTAGACGATGACAAGGAGGACGCGCGTCATCACCCATCCCAGGACGGTCGCGAGCGCCATCCACACCTTCTGGATCGGTCGCAGAGCCCTCGGGGCCAACGCAGCCAGCAGCAGGAAGACCGCCGCCAGGATGAACAGATACGGCGCCGCGGCCTTGTCGCGCCAGAAGAACAGGCCCCCGAACGCGCCCAGGGCAATGCCCATCGTCAGGCCGAACCTGCGCAGGCTCCGGGGGTCGTCCTTGACGGCCCGGACCTCCTCCGCGATCACTGACAGCCAGCTCTGGCTCTTCGCCACGATCGTTTCCTCCTCGAGCCCGCGTACGGACCCGTCAGGTGCTAGTCGAGTTCGAACTCGTTGCGCCAGTCAACGTCGTCCGACAGCGGCTTCTGCTCCGTCTTGTCGACGAGGTAGTTGCCCAAGACAAGGTAGTCCATCTCGGTTCGCATGAAGCACATGTAGGCGTCGTGTGGCGAACAGACGATGGGTTCGCCCCTGACGTTGAACGACGTGTTGATGATGACCGCACAGCCGTTCTTCTTCCTGAACGCGTCGATAACATCGTAGTAGCGCTCGTTGTCTTCGCGCGCGACCGTCTGCAGCCTGGCAGAATAGTCCACGTGCGTCACGGCCGGTATGCTCGAACGGACCACGTTGAGCTTCTTCAGCCCGAACCAGCTGGTCTCCTCGTCCGTCATCT
>JBDRTQ010000380.1:0-4024 GCA_043823885.1 Candidatus Eiseniibacteriota bacterium
CGCTTCGTGAGGCCTGTCTTGCCTGCGACGATGTCCACAAGGTCGGCTTTCGTCATGGCCCTGAACCTCCGTCGTCGGAACTCGCCTCTCGCGGCGGGACAACGTCCCGACCGCCTGCACGCAACGCGGCCCGCTCTGGGCCGCGTACCGGAGTGTCATCCTCGATGGACGAGCCTTCCCATTCATAAAGGACACGCCGAGCACATCTTAACAACCGACGACGGGTCTGTCAAATCCTTTTGTGCAGGTCACTTGGAGGGCCTGTACACGTAATGAGCACCGAGGCCCGAGGCCCCGGGCGGAAGGACCCTCGACGCGGCGCCGGACAGAAGCTCCCAGAGTGTCAACCGCTGACGCCTGACGGGCTCCTGCACGCGTGGTTCGCCCTCGATCCCGCCCATGCGGGCTGCGATGCTCACGGCGTCCTCCAGGGTCCCCAGCTGGTCCACGAGTCCGACCTCGAGCGCCTGACGGCCGGAGAAGATGCGTCCGTCGGCCAGCGCGGCGACGGCATCGTACTCCATTCTCCTGCCCTCCACGACGGCCTCGATGAACTGCGCGTGTATGTCGTCGATGGTCCCCTGCAGCAGCGCTCGCTCATCGTCGGTCATCTCCCTGCTCATGGAACCCACGTCCTTGAACTTGCCGCTCTTTATCACCTCGAAGTCCATCCCGAGCTTCCCGAACAGCTCCTCGAGGTTGGTGAACGACATGATGACGCCGATGCTGCCGGTCAGCGTGCCGGGATTGGCGACGATCGTGTCCGCCGTGCACGCGATGTAGTAGCCTCCGGAGGCGGCGACGGAGCCCATGGATACGACCAGCGGCAGGCCCTCTTCCTGGATGTCCCGAATGTACTCGAAGATCTCCTGCGACGCGGCCACACCGCCGCCGGGACTGTCGACTCTGAGGACGAGAGCCCGGATACCCGGGTCACCGGCCATCTGTTCAAGGTCCGCTATGGTCTGCCTGGAATCGTATATGCCACCCTCCACCCTGATGAGCCCCACACGCGCTCCGTAGGACGGGAGCGACAGCTGCTGGCCCAGAAGCGATTCTATGGTCACTATGGTCACGAGGAAGATGACGAGCAGCGCGAGCACGCCGATGAGCCATCCCCAGATGCATCCCTTACGTGTCATCTCCGGTCACCTTTCTCATCCATGAGCTTGCCAAGCCGGGCCAGGACGGCCCGGACCACCTCCTCTTCGTCCGGTTCGGCGCCCTCTTGAGGCGCGCCGCCCGGTGTGGAAGCGCCTGCGGGCGTGGAGGAGGCACCGCAGGCCCCGCAGTCAGTGCACTCGGCCACTTCCTCGAGGCCGAGCTTGTTCCGCACGCTGAGGAGCTTCCTCACGTCCTCGCTCGAGAGCGGCGACGGCCCGCCCAGAGCCTTCGCAACGAGCGTGATCTCCGCGAAGTGCTCAACGGTCTCCATGCGGTAGTAGGCTTGCGACAGGTCGCACCCGAGCGTGAGGACGCCGTGGTTGCTCAGGAGTATCGCGTTGTAACGCGGGATGAACTCACTGACCGACCGCGCCACCTCTTCCGTCGATGGAGTCGCGTATCCGGCCAGCGGCACCTCGCCCAGGGTGAGAATGACCTCCGGAAGCACGCACTGCGCGAGTGGTACGCCCGCGACGGCAAAACCCGTCGCCTTCGGCGGATGCGCGTGAACGACCGCGAACACGTTGGACCTCGCCCCGTAGACCGCCAGGTGCATCGGCAGTTCGGACGTGGGGTCCAGTTCCCCTGACAGCTTCTCGCCGGACGGAGAAACGACGGCCATGTCGGAAGGCTTCAGGAAACCCTTCGACAGCCCGGTCGGCGTCACGAGTATTCGGTCGCCCAGCCTCGCGCTGATGTTGCCGTCGTTGGCCGCGACGTAGCCGCGCTCCCAGAGCCTCCTGCCTATCTCGACGATCTCTCTTCTCGTCTCGAACTCGGAGCGCAAATCGTCTACTCCTCGATGTATACGCTGTCGACGACGCCCACGATCACCGTACGGATGGGCGGATTGTCCATCTCGGTCACCAGCGCGGCCGAGCTGCCCTCGTCCATCACGAGCACCGTGTCACCCTCGCCCGCGTCGACCGAGTCGACCGCGAGCTGTGAGTCTCCGGTCGGCTCGCCCTTCTCCGTGAGCTTCTCTATCACGAGGAGTTTTCTGCCGTGGAGCGCAGGGTGTTTTGTCGTCGAGACGACCTCACCGATGACCCTGGCTATGAACATGGGTAACCTCCGGCCCGGTCAGGCCGACGTGTGGAGTTCGTCGACAATGCCCACAATGGCTGCGTCCACCGGATTGAAGGTCTCCTCGAGGGCCTTGGAGGCCTCCCTCGACTTGACGATGAAGACCAGCTGTCCGGGCGCCGCGCTCACCGTATCCACGGCGACCACGGGAGCGCCCTTCTCCGTAAGGTCGTGACTGAGAGGCTGGACTATCAGCATGCGACAACCCGTCAGGGTGTCGACCTTCTGAGTGGCCCAGACCGTGCCTATCACTCTGCAAAGATGCAACGAATCGCCTCCGTCGCGCGGGTCTACAGTATGCTGGCGCCCAGTGACTCGTGCGGCCTGGGAATGACCACGCTCCTGACGAGGTTGCCGCCGCTCCGGGCCACGCGAAGCGCGGCCTCCATGGCGGCCTCGACCTCGTACACCTCTCCCGTCATGGTGAAGAACGCCTTCCCGCCCAGCCCCTTGGCCAGTCGTATCTCGAGCAGTGTGATGCCCGCCGCCTTTGCGGCCGCGTCGGCCGCCAGAATGGACGAAGCGACCGTGAAGGTCTCGACGACCCCGAGGGCGCCTAAGCTCCCGGCCTCGGTCGCTCCGAGGATCGCGGGAAACACAGTCGGGTGGACGTGCGGTATGAAGAGCGTGTCGACCACGACGTCGCCACCCGTCTCGATGCCGCGGTTGAGCGAGGACTCGACGGACGACACGTCGCCCGTGATGAGGACCATATACTTCCCGGGACAGATGGCCGTCGATTCGAGCACCTCGATATCGGCGGTCTTGGCCATCTCATCGGTCACGCTGATGCCGATAGCGATGCTCACTGTCTCGATCAGTCCGATTGCCTCTCTCAACGACCGGTACCTCCCCGTCAATCGTGTTTCGTCAGGCGTCCGTCAGTGCGATCACCACCGCGTCCTTGCTTGCCGATTCGACCACGCCGCTGATGCTCGCGTGCACTCGTGCGCTGACGGCATCCTCCGCGGCATCCCCGACGACGTCTCCCCTGAGGACCTTCTGGCCGGCTTTGACGACCGGGACGGCGGGAGTCCCGACGTGCTGTTTCATCAGGAGCGTCACTCGCGAGGGGTCGAGCGGCTCCGGGTGAAGCGGGGCGTCCACGTCGTATCTCTCGAGACCCAGTCTTCGCGTGAGCCGCGCCGTAGGTATCTGTCGGTACTCTCTCACGCCGTCGGGCGACAGGTCCGTTCTTGTGTGCGGGTTCGGGACGCCGCGCCGCTTGAGTTCCGCCTTGAGGTCCGCGAGTATCCGCCTGGGCTGAATGCCCAGCGGGCACGCGAAGAGCTCACACATGCCGCACTCGCAACAGAGATACGCGGAGGTCACGTGTCTGTGGTCCTCCGGGAACTCCGCGTACTGAATGGCTCGCACCGTCCGGTGAGGCTCGAGCTCGTGTCCCAGCAGCGCGCGCGGACAGAGTTCGGTGCAGGCCATGCACTGACAACACGCCGCTCTGGCGAGCCGGAGCACCTGGGACTCCCTGGCGCTCATTGATGACACGAGCGGATGGTCGGCCGGAAGGACGATTACGCCGGCCACGGTCTTGGTCGTCGGCTCGCCTCCCTCAGTCATGAGGCGTCCCATCATGGGACCTCCGATGACGACCGCGTTCTCGTCGCACGTCGCGCCGCCTGCGCTCGCTATCAGTTCGTCGATCGACGTTCCTATCGGTGTGACGAACGTCGCGGGCCCGGCGACCTCTCCCTGGACCGTCACCATCTTCTCGATGACGGGACGCCCCTCGACAGCGTCCGCCACCTGCGCCAGC
>JBDRTQ010000381.1:0-2123 GCA_043823885.1 Candidatus Eiseniibacteriota bacterium
GGCCAGAGCCGCCACCGCTGCCGTTGCGGGCGCACGGAGCCACGCCGATGACCGTCGTGTGAATCGTCGCAAAGCGAGTCCTCGCTTTCCTAGGAGACCTTGGGAAGCACTATCGCCATGACCTCATCGCACCCCGCGTCCGCTTCACGACCGAGGTCGGTGATCGCGGCCCTTGCCTTCTCGACGAACAGCTGGTGCTCGGGGGCTCGAATGCCACCGAGGTTGATCAGGACGTTCAGCCCCGCCGCGTGCACGCCCGCGCGGCCGACCAGAGCGGCTACGCCCGCGTCCGACACGGCGTTGACGTTGCCGTGCGCCGCGACCGGACCAGCCTGCCTGATGACGCCCACGCACATCTCCATCACGGCGAGCGGCACGGTGGCCGCATCGACCAGCGCCCGCTGAAGGGCAGCCGTCCGCGATGCCTTCTGTTCGTCGGTCTCCTTAGGCATCTTGAGCGCCACCATGACCTTGTCGAACGCGGCCGCGTCCTCCTCGATCATCTGCGCCAGCTCGAGCCGCAGCGTCTCCGTTGCCGCGAGCGTCTTCTTCATGTCCTCTTCGACGTCCGCGTACTTCTTCTTCCCTATGGTCAGGTTGGCGACCATCGAGTTCAGCGATGCCCCGAGGGCGCCGCACAGCGCCGCCACGCTTCCGCCACCCGGAGTCGGGGAATCGGACGCCAGCTCTCCCAGGAACCCACTCAGATCCGTCATTCGTCGCTCCCGTCTTCCGATGACAGGCGGTTCTCCAGCACCTGGTCCCTCTGGAAGTTCTCGAGCCTCAGGTAGAACTCCGCGCAGTCGATCAGCGCGTCGGCGGGTACGAGCCCGACGACCTCGCTTCCGATGACCGGCACGCCGTAGCGTTCGGCCTCGCTCTTGACCATCTCGAAGGCGCGGTAGAGCGGCGTCCCCTTGAAGTTGACCATGTTGATGGAGACCTGAGCGATACCGCGGTCCTTGATCGCGAATCCCATCGCCTTGACGTGCCGGAGGCCGCCGTTCGAGTGCCTGATCGCCTTCGCGATGGACTTCGCGATGGCCACGTCTGCGGTGCCGAGGTTGATGTTGTATGCCACGAGGAACGGCCGGGCGCCTATGGCCGTGGCTCCGGCGGTCGGGTGGATGCAGTTCGGCCCGCAATCGGGCTCCTTCTCCGGGGTCGTTCCTATCTCCTCGCACCGCCCCTCGCACTGCCCCTTCCTCACCGTCGCCAGGTTCTGCCGCTCGGGCCGCGTGCAGGCGGCCTCGTAGAGGAAGACTGGTATCTCGAGTTCACGACCGACACGCTCCGCAAGCCGCCTGGCCAGCTCGACGCAGTCGTTCATCGTCACGCCCTTGATGGGCACGAACGGCACGACGTCGGTGGCCCCCATGCGCGGGTGCTCGCCCTCGTGCTTCGTGAGGTCGATCAACTCGCTTGCCTTGGCCATCCCGCGAAACACCCCCTCCAGCACGGCCTCGGGTTCCCCCACTATCGTCACGACGGCCCTGTTGTGGTCGGCGTCCATCTCCCTGTCCAGGAGCCTCACGCCTTCGACGGCCGTCATCTCGCCGACGATGGCGTCAAGCACCTCCGGGCGCCTGCCTTCGCTGAAGTTCGGAACGCATTCCACGAGCTTCATGTGTACCTCCAGAATGGACATGCTGTGTGTGCGGCTACCGCGCGTCTCATCCGGCCGCCTCGCGAGAGACAACGACCTCTCCCCGCTTGACGACCGACGCCACAAGATTGACACCGTAGTGGTAGGGAATGGCCCTGTAGTCGTCGACCTCCCAGATGACGAGGTCGCACTGGCGTCCCGGGGTCAGGCTGCCCACAACGTCACCGGCCCGCAGCGCGGCCGCCGCGTTCACGGTTGCCGCGACGAGCGCTTCGGCGGGCGTCATGCGGAGCATCATCGACGCGAGCGCGAGTATGATCTGCATGGACTCGGTCATCGAGCTGCCGGGATTGCAGTCCGTGGCGAGCGCGACGGGCACGCCCGCGTCGATCATCTTCCTCGCGGGCGCTAACGCGCAAGACCCGAGCGACAGCGTCGTTCCGGGCAGAAGGACCGCGACGACGCCGGCAGAAGCGAGCGCGGAGATGCCGTCGTCCGACGCGCACACCAGGTGATC
>JBDRTQ010000382.1:0-2424 GCA_043823885.1 Candidatus Eiseniibacteriota bacterium
CGTTCGACTATCTGGCCATGCTGCTGGCGGTGCTGATCGGCTGGTGGGTCTTTGGCGAAATCCCCACGCCGACGGTGATCAGCGGGGCGGCGATCGTGATCTTTGCGGGCGCCGCGGCGGCCGACGGAGTGACCGACGCCATTGCCGCGGCAGGCGGCGCGTACGGCAGCGGTGATCTCAAGGAGGCGAGCACTCAGCTCCAGACGGCGCTGGCGGCCGTCAACCAGCAGCTCATCGAGCAGCTCATCGGCGCGCTGCCGGACCCGCCGGCGGGGTGGACCGCGCAGGATCCCGACGGCATCGACGCGTCCGCAGTCGGCGCGGGTTACTTCGCGACGCTCTTCGTCAGCCGCATCTACGAGACGCCGGAAGGCTCAAGGATCGAGCTGACCGTCTCGGCGAACTCACCGATGCTCATGAGTCTGAGGATGTTCATCTCGAACCCGATGATGGCCTCGATGGCGGGACAGACGGGTATGAAGAAGGTCTCCGCCTGCGGCTACGACGCGATCGAGCACTTCGGTGACGGCACATTCGAGACGCACGTGCTTGGCGGCGATGCGACCCTGATATCGTTCGACGGGTCGCAGGCGTCGGACGAGGAGCGCATTCGTACGCTCGTCAGCGCGACCGACTGCAAGACCATCGTCGGGATCGTCGAGTAGAACGGCACACCGGAAGAGGGAAGACAAAGGGAAGCGCCGCCGTGCAGTGATGGCTCGGCGGCGCATCCGCGTCAACGTGGGTCGGGGCGCACTCGGGCGCTAGCCCTCGGTCGGACGGTGTCCCACTCTCTTCCAGATGAGCCACGCGCCCCAGACAGCGAGCGCGATGGTGCAGGCCAGTCCCGCCTCGGGTCCGTAGCTCCCGCCCGTCAGCCGCGAACTCGCCTCGACCTCGACGACGTCGAGCACCCCGTACAGCGGGATGCCGCTGACCGGCATGGAGTAGAGGTATCCGAGCGAGAAGTTCCAGGCAGTGTGAAAACCGATGGCCATCCAGAGCGAGCCCGTACGGAAGTAGAGCACGCAGAGGATGACACCGATGCCGATCGTGTTGAAGATGCCGAAGAGGTCGGCCCCGGGATTCAGCCCGTGCATGACCGCGAAGATGAAGGACGACACCAGGATCGCCGCGACCTTCCCGGCCCGGTCGTTCAGTCGCTGCAGGACGTAGCCGCGGAACATCAGTTCCTCGTAGACGCCGACCGACAGGAAGGCGAGCAGCGCGCCCAGGAAGTAGACCGCGACGCTGACACCCTCGGGCGCGGCGCGCGCGAAGCCCTCGACGCGTATCGAGCCTATCGCCAGCGAGAACGCGAAGATGACGCCCAGTATCAGGACAGCCAGGGCCGCACCCTTCGCGAAGTTCCCGAACCAGCCACGCCGCAGATGGAGTCCAAGATCCCTCAGGCGGCGGCGGTCGATGATCCGTACGAAAGCCCACGTGAAGAGGATCGTGTAGAGCCCGCTCGCGACGACGAGGTGCAGCAGATACGGTTCCATCACCTTCAGGATGGCCTCGATGTCCATGGGAGCGATGGTGGCGAGTTCCTGCTCGATGGGCGGCATCTCGACGAGCCCGAACCCCACGAGCAGCCCGAGCGCCATCGCGAGCACCATGGAGACCGCGACGCCCACAACGAAGTAGCCGACCAGGTAGAGGAGCACGCTGACGTAGGGGCCGAAGAGCGGCTCCCTCGTCGGTGCGGCCAGCGTGGGGCCGTCCAGCGCGGCCACCACCAGCTCGGCGTCCGACAACGGCTCGTCGCGGCCGTACTCGGGAGATCCCATGGTGACTCCTGTGGGAAGGCTCGACGTTCATCGGCGACTCCGGCAGCGACCTGCCGCGGAGATGCAGCGAATCTGTCGAGATGATAGCGGTGGCGGGATAGAGCGCGCAAGGCCGTTCGGCTAGTCCTTAGTCGATGTCGAGGAACATGGCCTTGAGCTCGCCCCAGGAGGTGGGCATCACTGGTCTACCGCAGTTGTTGTCATCGTCCATGTCGAACCACATGATGATCTCCCACAGAGGCTCTCCGGCCTCGCCTACCTCATCGGGGTCGATCTGAAGCACGAAGACAACAGGAGCAGTGGCGACGTACTGGACGCTGTCCGGGCAGTCGACACGCAGGTTGACGCCGAAGGTGTACTCGTATGTGACCGGGTCCTCGGGCTGCGGGCCCGGGATCTCTACGGCCTCACCTTCCTGCAGCAGCGCCAGCGCGACGCTGCTGACAAAGCCGTAGGGTCCGAACATCCTGCGGTGGATCTGGTACTCCTCCGTCTTGCCCCACGAGTCCGGGATCCACTCGTTCTCGGCCAGCGTCCTCGCGCTCGGGTAGAACGCGAAGCTCTCCGCGAGGCAGTCCAGATACTGGTCGAGGTGTCGGTCCTCGTAGGCGAGTCGAAGATTGGCGACCAC
>JBDRTQ010000383.1:0-2363 GCA_043823885.1 Candidatus Eiseniibacteriota bacterium
CGAAGCCCTTGTGGATGTGCCCGCCGAAGAATGCATCGATGCCCGGAACGTAGTGCGAGATCTCCATCGCGCTGGGGCCCCACTTCCGCTCCTCGAGCGGCTCGCGGACGTTCTCGGCCTCCCGCTCTTCCTCTTCGTCTATCATCTCCGCGTAGCCGGCCTCCGGATCGTACGGGAGGCCCATGTGACCGGACACGAAGACGATGTCGGCGCCCTTCTCGCGCACCTCACGGACGTACTTCCTGGCGGTCTCGAACTCGTCCAGGAACGCGACCGGTTCGACGTGGGCCGGGAAGGCCATCGCGGGCGTGTCAGTGGTGGTCAGGCCGATGACGGCCACCTTGATGCCGCCGTAGTCCTTGATGATGTAGGGCTCGACGTACTCGACGGGCTCCTGTGATTCGGCCCAGACGAGATTCGCGGAAAGGACCGGCATCCGGGAGTATTCGATGAGATGCCACAGGTTCTCGAACCCCTCGTCGAAGTCATGATTGCCGACCGTCCAGACGTCGACCCCGATCTTATTGAAGTACTCGATGACCGCCTCGCCACTATTGAGGTTGCCGACGGGCGTCCCCTGAAATATGTCACCCTGGTCGATGACGAGAACGTATCCGCCCTCTCTCTCAGCACGCTCCCTGAGCGCGCCTATGTACGTCGCGGCCGACGCCGCTCCACCCAGTGGTGGCGGAAACTCCCTGTTCATAAACGTCGCGCCGCTTCTGTCGATGCCTCCGTGGATGTCGTTCGTGAATACGACCGACAGCCTGACGAGCCCATCCTCACCCGACGCGGGCAGTGCTGCCGCCACCACCAGGGCGGCCGCCAACAGCACCGCTGCCGGGCATCTGATGCTTCTCATCGTTGCCTGCTCCTTTCCCGCTACACCGGACAAGGCTCCTCCGCCCGTGTCCGGCGGCGGGAACATCTCCGAGCCCCCGCACGTGTGGCGGTAGGCAGTAGCCTCTCTAGAACGTATGCGTGACGGTTGCCATCGCGAGCGTTGTGGTCTCGCGTATGCGTCCGTCCTCTATGTCATACTCCCTCAGACCTACCTGTCCACCTATGTCGACTCTCACGCCGGCGACGTCGAGACCCAGACCGATGCTGAACGCCGCGGTCGTGTTCTTCTCGTCCGCGTAGGACGGCTGGTAGGAGAAGCCGAAGCGGGCGAACGAGGTGTCGAAGAACCCGTGCTCGACACCGAGGCGGTACACCAACGTGTCGTCAAGCTTGGGGTCGTAGGCCGTGGAGCTGCCCTCGGACCCGGACCATGGCACGTACTCAACGAAGTCCGACCAGCGCGCGTACTCGACGTCGCAGCTGACCGTCGTCGTGAGCAGGTTGCGTGGATGGTACTCAAGACCCAGCGCAAGCACGCCCGGATAGTCATACTTGAAGCCACCGGTCGAACTGTCCTCCGAGCCGACGGCGCGCGTCTCGTAGTCGCCCTCAAGCGAGAACGGTGCGCGGTAGACCGCGGCAAGGTCCACCCTGTGAAACCGCTCAACGAGCACGCCGAGCGTGAACCGGGTCCCGGTCACATCGTTGTACTCGGCGGACGAGTCCACGTCTTCTTCGTCGGAGTCCATGGGATACACCCATCTCTCGCTGACCTCGTAGTCGCCGCGGAGGAAGTCGATACCGAGCCCCACGTAGACCTCGGACGTTACCTCCTGCCCCAGCGCCACGGAGAAGGCGTTAACCCCGCCGTCGCCCTCGGTGTAGTAGTCGTAGAGGATCTTGTCCGCCGGCTCGGTCTGGAAGTCGGGGTCCCTGTACTGCACGTGATAGTTGTAGCTCATGTCGATGCGCGGAACGTATCCCACGGCGACCACGGGCGCCCACTTGAACTCCGTGAACTCGTCAGCGGGGTTGAACGCCACCGCGCCGACGTAGCGGTCGTAGACCTCGGTGTTCAGGGCGTACGTGTTGTACCCGATAACGCCGTCGAAGCTGTCGTGAAGAGGCGTCTCTCTGGACTCCTCCGCGAGGACAACGATCGCCGTCACGGCGACATCGATGCCCTCGGTCTTGCCGATAAGTGCGGGGTTGAGAGCCATCCCAGCCGCCCCTTCTATCGAAGCGATCCCCGCACCTCCCATCGCCAGAGATCTGGCGTCGTACGTCGACATCACATAGCCGTAGCGCTCCCACTCTGCGAGCGTGAACGCGCCCGCGCTTCCCGCGAGCGCCACAAGCGCAATGACCGCTGTCGCAGCCGTCAGGCGACGCATCTCTACCCTCCTCCTCTTTCGATTCCCTGCTGACATCGTGGATTCCATAGCGTTGTCCTCAAACACACCGCGCTACCGTCCGGCTACCAGGAGTAGTCGAGCTGAACGCGGAACGTGCCCGTGTCG
>JBDRTQ010000384.1:0-2290 GCA_043823885.1 Candidatus Eiseniibacteriota bacterium
CCAGCTTCTCCTCGATCGCCTCATACCCACGATCTATGTGGTAGACGCGCGAGACTTCGGTCTCCCCCTCCGCCACCAGCCCCGCGAGTATCAGAGCCGCGCTCGCGCGCAGGTCGGTCGCCATGACCTTCGCGCCGGAGAGCTTCTTCACGCCGGTCACGACGGCGACGTTGTGGTCGACGCTGATATCCACGCCGAGCCTGCGCAGCTCCGGCACGTGGGAGAATCTGTCGATGTAGATGGTCTCGGTGATGACGCTGGTGCCATCCGCCACGCACATGAGCGCCATCATCTGGGCCTGCATGTCGGTGGCGAACCCCGGATACGGCGCCGTGGTCACGTTGACCGACCGCGCCCAGACGGGCCCGCGCACGCGCAGCCCGCCGGGCTCATCGACGATCTCAGCGCCGCAGGCCTCGAGCTTGGAGATCACAGCCGAGCAGTGCCCCCGCACGACGCCCTTCAGCAGCACATCCCCACCGGTGATTGCAGAGGCGACCATGAACGTCCCGGCCTCGATGCGGTCCGGCACGACCCGGAACTCGACCGCGTGAAGGTCATCGACACCTTCTATGGTGATGGTGGCGGAGCCAGCGCCTTCGACACGAGCGCCCATCGCATTCAGGAAGTCGGCGAGCGCCGTGATCTCCGGCTCGCGCGCGGCGTTCTCGATAACGGTCGTGCCCTCGGCGAGCGTCGCCGCCATCATCGCGTTCTCGGTGGCGCCCACGCTCGACGTGTCGAAGTGGATGACCGAGCCGACAAGCCGGTCCGCCGTGGCCACAATGTAGCCGTGCTCGATCTCGACCTCGGCCCCGAGCGCCTTCATCGCCCTGATGTGGAAGTCGACCGGGCGCGGTCCCCAGGCGCAGCCACCGGGCAGCGACACCCGCGCCTTCTTCTGTCGCGCGAGGACGGGACCCAGCACGCACACGGACGCCCGCATGGTCTTGACCAGCTCGTAGGGCGCTTCGTGATACTGGCAGTTCGTGGTGTCTATCGTGAGAGAGTGGTCGTGGTGCGTGACCTGCGCGCCGAGCACCCTCAGGACGTGCCCCATCGTGTGCACGTCGACCAGGCTCGGCACGTTCGTCAGCTTGAACACGCCCGGCGCGAGCAGCGACGCTGCCATGATCGGGAGTGCTGCGTTCTTCGCCCCGCCGATCTCGACCTCGCCTGTCAGGCGCGCTCCGCCTCTTACCAGGATCTTGTCCATCTATTGCGCCTTCTTCCATCCGGTCACGATCCTGTCGCGACCGGCATAGTCCTTGTGAACCTCGATCTTCTCGAAGCCATCCCGCATCAACCCGGCTACGGTCGAGGCTTGGCCATCCCCCACCTCGAGCGCAATGAACCCGCCCGATGAGAGCAACTCAGGTCCATCCTGCACCAGAATACGCAGGAACTCAAGCCCATCCTCCCCGCCATCCAGCGCTGTTCTAGGCTCGAAGTCGCGCACCTCGGCCTGCAGTCCGGCAAGTTCACCCGTCGGAATGTACGGCGGGTTCGACACGAGCGCCGTAACACCACCTGCAAGTCCGTTGCCACGGAGCGGATGTAACATCTCGCCCTCGAGGAACGTCACCCTCTCGGCCACTCCGGCCCGCTCGGCGTTCCGCGCGGCCACCTCAAGCGCCGCCGCCGACACATCGGTCGCATACACAACCGCCCCCGGCACCTTCATCGCCACCGTGGTCGCGATGACGCCCGAGCCCGTCCCGATGTCAGCTATGACGGGTGACGCGCCACAACCTACCAGCATCCTCAGCACAACCTCGGTCAGCGCCTCCGTCTCGGGCCTCGGTATCAGCACCGCCGGGTTGACCTCGAACTCGCCCAGCATAAACGCGGCCGTGCCCGTGACGTACTGCACGGGCTCGCCGGCAAGCCTCCTTCTGAAGAGCGCCTTGAACCCGGCCAGCTCGTCCTCCTTCAACTGACGCTCGAACTGGACGTACAGTTCGACCCGCCGGAGGCCCAGCGAATGCCCCAACAGCAGCTCGACCTCGAGGCGGGCGTTGTCGAAGCCCTTCTCCTCGAGATGGCCCTTGCTCCAGTTGATGAGTTCGAGAACGGTCCAGGTGCGGGTGTTCGTCATGGTCGCCAATCGTGATGTCCCTGGATGGCGCGACCGTGCGCCGGGGTGACGAGGGGCTTAAGACGACGAGTTGGCTATCTGCTCGGCCTCGAAGTGCGTGGCGAGCGCGTCGATCAGAGCATCGATGTCGCCGCCCATCACCTGCTCGATGCCGTGGATCGTGAGACCGATCCTGTGGTCGGTCACGCGGCT
>JBDRTQ010000385.1:0-6058 GCA_043823885.1 Candidatus Eiseniibacteriota bacterium
CAGCCACCACCGCGTATCCCTCGTAGGGATGCAGGTTGTGGCCGGTCACCGTGACCCACACGGTCTCCGCGGCCGCCACGTTGATCGAGAGCGACACGTCGCCCACGACGTTCGTGTACGCGTTCTCGTAGACCTCGCCGGGCGCGTAGGCGCAGACGAGCACCTCCTGAACGTCGGCGCCCTCGTACTCGACGTGGACCGACAGGTTGCTCGAGCCGGTGGGAACCGACGGTGGGTGAGTGATGTCAGCGTACCGCGGTATCTTCGTCCACACGTCGAGCTCGGGGTCGCCCTGGCAGTTCCAGCCGTTGTACTCGCCAGTCTGGCTCGGGTACAGGTTGTAGAGGTTGAGCTTGCCGTTGGTCGTGGCCTCTCCGAGGGTGTACATCTTCAGATTGAAGATGGCGCCGTAGAAGCCCTGGTTAACCACGCTTCGAAGATGGGCCACGCCGGAGGCGACGACGGACGTTCCAATGGACGCCACTGAGCCCCTGGGTGCCGCTATGGTCCCGGACTTCAGCCAGTTCTCACACGGATATCCGTCGTAAGTGAAATTGCCGCCGCCGCAGGTCGCCGCCATGACGACCGGCAGTTTGTATCCGGGATTCGTCAAGGCGGGGTTGCAGGCGTAGGGCGACCACCAGTTCGCCACGCCTTGGCCGCGGTAGTTGAGGAACACGCGCCCGTCGGTGATGGCGGCGTGGACGTCGCCCTCGTCCGTGCCGTTTCTGCTGAAGAACGTGTCTATCTGAGCGAATCCCTCTCTGTCCATCAGGCCCCAGGCAAACCACGTGTCCGCGAAGTAGATGGCGTCGTCGGCGTCGTAGTCCTGCCGGACGATCAGGCAGCCGCTCCGGAACCAGTCGAGGTCGCTCATGTACGGCGTCTTCTTGTAGCCGAGCGTCTTGGCCACGAGGAGGTCGCACTCGGTGACATTGTCGGCGGGCAGCCTGCCGACGTGGACGTCGACCAGGATGTCGCCACCCTCGAGCTGTCCGTAGTAGTTGTCCATGTTCGAGGTCGGTATGTACTCGGAGTCACCGACCAGCAGGACGTACTCGGGCGGAACCGTCCACGTGTCGTAGGCGGTCTGGATGTAGCTCTTGATGGCCGACGTGCTCGTGCCGATGATCGCCGTGTTGGCGATCTCGACCTCCATGCCGCGCTTGTGCTTCCACTCGGCCAGAGGGAGGATGCTGCTGTAGAAGTTGTTGTGCGTAATGATGAGGTAGGTGCCCGCGCTGTCGCTCTCGTAGCGCGGCTTAACGAAGTCGTAGTTGGCTATCGAGTTCTCGTAGATGGCGCGGAACGCCCGCGACGGCGCCCGTTCACTCGTCTTGACGTTGATACGACCGGCCGACGAGTAGTCCAGCTCGACCAGCAGCCGTCTCGTCACGCGGAGTTCCCGCGTGCTTGCGTCGTAAGATAGCGGGAAGACGCGAAGCGGCACGACCCTGAAGTCGCGCATGATAGCGGGCTCGCCGACCTCGGCCTGGACGAGTGAGAAGCCCTGCTTCGAGTAGGCGGCCTCATCCATCAGGAGTGGCTGGTCGCTCGTCCAGTCGTCCTGGCGGTACGGGAGAGGCGTTATCCCCTGGAGGACGTCGTGACCCTCCTCGAGGATGCGCATCTCGACGCCGGACGCCGGTGGGATCGCGATCATCGTACCCGCGACGCACAGCAGCGGCTCGCCCGGCCTGCCCAGCGGGCTGGCTCCGGGGACGCGGATGGCGTTGAAGGTACGCCCGTCGACATCGACGCTTCTCATCTCGGGCGCCGGGAAGAGCACCTCGACGAGTGTGCGGCTGTCGTTCGACTCCAGCACCCGGAACTCGAGTTCCGTCCAGGCTGCGGGCGACGCGACGTCCGGCGCGGCAGCGCCTGCCACGATCGTCAATGCCAGGATCGCACATGAGAGTGCGGTCACAACGGCCGGATTGCTCGGCCTGAGCGTACGCGAGAGCTTCCTCAGCATCAGATCCCCCCTCCGAAGGACATGGTCAACTGCCACTCGTCTTATCTTCAGCCATGCGTGGGACGTCCGGAGACAACAATATACAAGGCCCCGAGGAGCCCTGTCTCGCTCCGGACAACAGATTAACGTTCGCCCGGGGTGCCGACTGCCAGCAACGCGGACGTATCCTAGCTACTCACCGTATTTTAACACATTTCTTGGGACTTGTCTATGATGCGCTTCCGCGAAGCGCCGTTCCTAGAAGGGCGGTTGCCAGAATGCCCCAAGAAACGGAAGCGCATTGACGATGATCCCCAGCAGGAACGGGACGACCAGATAGACCGCGACCATGACCAGCGCGGCGCGCCTGCCGAGCACGTTCACGAGCAGGGGGATGGAACTCATGCAGATACCGGTGCTTGCGAGCGCGAATGCGAGCGCGTGTCCCAGAGTCAGTCCCATGCCCGCGAGCGGGGCGCTGAGCACGATCTCTTCGCCGGCGCACATGTTGATCGGGACCCCGATGACAACGACCGCGGCCATCGATGCCACGCCGGACCGGAGGACCGACGCGACGTAGTCGGCGGGCAGCAGCGACGCGAAGAGCGCACCCATCACGACGCCGAACAGGACAAACCGCGTAAGCCCGGTGAGCATTCCCCATCCCGCGAGCAGAACGGACCCCCCCGCCGGGGGAGTGGCCGCCTGCGCCGCAGGGCCCTGCGACACCGCCGGCCCCTGGCGCGGCTCTCCCGTTCCGGGAGCCTGGGTCGCGCCAACCGGGGGCCGCAGGAAGGGACGAACGAGCACGGCCACGGCCACGGCGAGAACGAGGCTCGCAACCACGCGCAGGACGAGATAGCCCCACCCGAGCAGGCTGACGGCGAGCAGCGCGATGATGGGGCTGAGAAGGGGCGCCGTGGCGATGAAGACGAGCCCGTCCCTCGCGCCCGTTCCTCCGCGCTCGATCATGGTCTTGCCGATTGGGATCACGCCGCACGAACAGACCGGAAGCAGCGCGGCCACCCCGAACGCGGGCAGAACGCCTCGGATCGGGAACCGCCGGGACCTTGCCAGCAGGACCCCCGAGAGCAGGCACGCGAGCACGAAGACGGGCAGGACCGTCGCGGTGTAGTACCACGCCGCCAGGAAGAACGTATTGAGGAACCCGCCGAGCGATTCCGGCCCGCCCGTGGCGACCGTGCCGACCGGGCACACGCCGCAGAACGAGAATATGCCCTGGCGGGCGCCCGGCACGAGGCTCGGGAAGACCAGCAGCGCCGCGAGCACCGAAAGGACGGCCATGAGTGCGGTGCGGGTCCGCGTGGTCCCTGCCACGCGTCCGCCGAGCGGGCGGCCGGCGCGGGCCATGATCGTCCCTACGGCGATGATGAGCGTGAGCGCCACGACGACGGCGCCGAGCAGGATCTCCACTGTCCACGTGCCTCCTGGGGGCTGAGTTCTTGAGGGGCAAGTCTAGCGGCCGGGGACGTCGCTTGCAAGACGGGGGCGGTCCCAGCGGCCCGAATGGAGTGCTGCCGAAGCTGGTGCAACGTCTGGCTGAATGGCCAGCCATTTACAGGTTGACAGCGACCCCCGTTGTAGATAGAATGGACACCAGTGAGCATATCGTCTATTCTGTCTGTCGATGGTGCCGAGGCAGTGAGGGGAAGGAGCAGGACAGTGAGCGACGTGAGCGCAAAGCGGGAGGAGATCCTGGACGTTGCTGCCCGGCTCTTCGCGCGCTACGGACTGAGGAAGACCACCGTCGCGGACGTGGTCCGCAATGCAGGAGTCGCACGCGCAACCGTCTACAAGCACTTCTCCACGAAGGAGGACATCTTCCGCGCGGTCATCCACCGCGAGATCGGCGACATCATGTCCACGGTGCGGCAGGCGGTCGAGGAAGAGGGGACGGCCCGTGAGCGGCTGCGCACCGCGCTGCTCACTCACATGGCGGAGATTCGCGGGAAGGTGAACCTCTACAGGCTGACGACGGAGGCCCTTTCTGATGTGCTCCCGGGGACGCACGTGGACGCGGAGGAGATGAGACAGGGGATTCACGAGCTCTACAGCTGGATTCTCTCCGAAGGCGTGAAGTCGGGGGAGATCGAGGTGGACGACATCCTGACGACGGCGTGGAGTATCGTCCTTGCGTTCAAGGGCGTGTTCATGACCACGCTGACTGGTCAGATGCAGGATGTGATGCCGCACGTGGTGGAGACACTGCTTGATCTTGTGTGGAACGGACTGAAGCCGCGAGAGGAGACAGCATGAGGCATGCGACTACACGTTCGCTGCTGGCATCAGTCATGAGGCGCGCATGGCTGGTCGCGCTTGCGGTGTGGTTTGCGGCGGGGTCTGCGTCCGCGGCCTGGAGTGGTGAGACGCTCGCGCTGACGCTCGACGAGGCGATAGCGGTCGCGCTCGAGCACGGGCACGAGCTGGGCATGGCCGAGGCCGCCGAGGAGGCCGCGAGGGCGCGGCTCTGGCAGGCGCGCTCGGCGTTCCTGCCGGCCGTGAGCGCCGGCGCCTCGTACACGAGGCTGGACGAGGTCCCTTACATGGACGGGTCGCAGTTCGGCTCCATGTTCGCACCGCTCATGGTGCCGTTCGAGTACCTGGTCGAGCAGGGATATCTCGATCCGTCGACGCTCGAAGGTCTCTCCGGTGGCACGGGGTCGGACAGGATCTATCTCGGGGATGACGACATCTACTCGGTGGGCGTGACGGTAACGCAGCCGATCTTCACGGGCGGCGCTCTTATGAGCGCCAGGGGAGCGGCGGGACACGGGCTCCGCGCCGCGGAGTACAACAAGGCTCGTGTCGAGCACGAGACACGGTACAACGCCACTCAGGCGTACGTGATGCTGGTACAGGCGAACGCGGCGCTGGCGGTCCTGGATGGCGCGGTCGTGCAGATGCAGTCGCATCTGGACGATCTTGAGGCGATGTACCGGGAGGGGATGATCCTCGAACGCGACATCATGCAGGCACGCGTTCAGATGTCCGCCATCGAACTGGAGCGCAACTCGACAGCACACGCCGTCAATCTTGCGGGAGCGACACTTGCCTTCAGGCTGGGGCTCGACCCCGGTTCGCGGGTTGAGGCCGTCGATGCGCTCGAACGGCCGCTCGGTGGGCCAGCCGATCTCGAGATTCTCATGGGCGAGGCGTTGAGCGACAGGCCCGACCTCATGTCGATGCGAGAGAGCGTGGGTGCTACCGACAATGTCGTCGGCATGGCGAGATCCGAGTTCTTCCCGTCTGTAGTCGCGATGGGTAGCTACAACTGGGACCGGCCGAACCGCGAGTACGAACCTGAGTTCTACGACCACTGGAGCGTGACGATCGCCGCCCAGATGAACGTCTTCGATTGGGGCGGCCGGTGGAACCGGGTCCGCGAGGCCAAGGCGACGCGTCTCCAGGCGGAGCGGGGTCTCCAGATGATGGAGGACGCCGTTCGCCTTGAGGTAGAGGCCGGATGGCAGGAGCACGATGCGGCGCTCAAGGCCGTCGACATCGCGAGTCGCGGTGTCGAACAGGCGCGCGAGAGCTATCGCGTGACGGAGGAGAGCTTCAAAAGCGGGGTTGCTTCAAACAGCGACGTGCTCGACGCGAGCACCGCCCTGAGAACTGCCGAAATGAACAGAGTCGCCGCACTGGCGCGGCTGCGGCTGGCGGAGGCCGGGCTGGATCTGGTCACCGGCGTCGTCAGCGAATGAGGGGGAATATGATGAGGAGTCGTACGATTGCACTCAGGCGCGCCGGCCTTCTCGTTCTGGTCGCGGCGACGCTCGCGCTCGCGGGATGTGGTGGTGGAGGTGATGATCTGCAGGTCGAGGAGAAGATCATACCGGTCAGCGTTGCGACCGTGGAGATGGTGGAGGTCTCTCCCAGCCTGGAGTTCTCGGGCAGCATCCTGCCGGTCAGAGAGGCTTCCGTCGGCGCGATGATGAGCGCCCAGGTGCGCCGGATGCACGTCGAGCCCGGTGTTCGTGTGAACAAGGGCGACCTGATGGTCGAGATGGCCGGCGAGCAGCTCACGCAGGTTGAGGCGCAGTTCGTTGCCACTGAGAGGGACTGGGAGCGCATGACGCGGCT